>CAMATE010000147.1 GCA_945861075.1 Akkermansia muciniphila | reverse complement strand
AGGATCCAGTTGCGGGACCATTCGTAAATAAAGAGCGTGCGATCGAATTCCTTGGGCAGTTTATGCGGGGATTTGGATTGGGCGTCGTATCGGTAAACAGGGCCTGCGCAAGCGGTCCGGCCACCATTGCGAACCTCAGGAAAGCGGGTGGAGGCTCCGTAGGGATACCAAATGAACGCAGGTTGGGCCGGAGGCAGCTCAGACGGGCCGGTGTTCAATCGCGATGGGTTGATGGGATGCGCCGGATCCCAAGGTTCCCCAGTTTGGCGTGTTTCAAAGTCGTAGCGGTGGTAGGGGCGATTGTCTCCAGCGAAGAACGGCCAACCAAAGTTGCCGGCCGCGCGCGCTTGGTTGATTTCATCAAATCCGGCGGGGCCGCGCGTGTCGTTCGGGCCGCCGGCGTCGGGACCTACTTCACCCCAATAAAGGTGGCCTGTGGCTTTGTCGACGCTGATGCGGAAGGGGTTGCGGTTGCCCATGACATAGATTTCCGGACGGGTTTTGGGCGTTCCGGCGGGGAACAGGTTTCCCTTGGGAATGGTAATGGTTCCGTTGGACTCGGGATGGATGCGCAAGATCTTGCCTCGAAGATCGTTGGCGTTGGCGGCGGATTTCTGGGCGTTCCAAGGTTCGCGGCCGGGGCGTTCATCGATGGGGCTGTAGCCATCGGACTCACCGGGATGCGTGTTGTCGCCGGTGGCGGCGTACAAGTTGCCCGAGGCGTCGAAGGCGAGGGATCCGGCCGAATGGCAGCATTGGTCGCGCTGGGTCTGGATGCGCAGAAGAATCTTCTCGCTGGCCATGTCGAGCACGCCGTTGCGAAGGGTGAATCGCGAGACCCGGTTATCGCCGGTCTTGTGTTTGGCGTCGTTGGTGCGGGTTTGGGGGTCGGAGTAAAACAGGTAAATCCACGAGTTTTTGGCGAATTTGGGATCCAATGCGATGCCTAGCAGGCCGTCTTCCAATTCCGTGAACACCTGCAGGGTGCCGGCGATGGTTGAGGTTTGGGTGGTGGGGTTCCAAACCTTGAGGATGCCGCTGCGTTCGATGAAGAAGACCCGCCCGTCCGGAGCCACGGCGATTTCCATGGGGTTGACCACGGTGTCTTCGGCTTGCCCATCGCCGTCTTGGTCGCGGTCGGTGTCGAGAATGACCTTGTGGAACGCGCCGTCGATTTGCGGCCCGGAAGGCTTTGGACCGGGTTTGGGATCGGCCGCCAGCGCAGAAAGGCAGGCACCGAGACCGAGGGTGGTGGCCGTTGTCAGTGTCAGGTGCCGGAAAGGGGACAGCGTGAGGGACATGCCCGACAGTCAATCGCAGTCCCGGCAGGGCGAAAGTTTTTTTCGCCGTCAAATCAGTGCCCCGCCAGCCAGAGTGAGGGTCAGGGTTCCCAGCGTTCGCGGTGGCCGCACTGGGCCTCGTGCCGGAGCGCATGGTCGATGAGGGTCAGGGCTGTCATGGCCTCGACCATCGGAACGGCCCGGGGCAGCACACAGGGGTCATGGCGACCGCGTCCGCGCAGCGTGGTGTTCTGCAGGTGCACGTCGATCGTGTCCTGCTCGTGCATCACCGTGGCCACGGGCTTAAAGGCGACCCGGAAGTGGATGGTGGCCCCGTTGGAAATGCCTCCTTGGATGCCGCCGGACCGGTTGGAAGTGGTGAGGATCTTGCCGTCCACGTTGCGGAAGGCGTCGTTGTGCTGCAGGCCGGTCAGGAGGATACCCTCAAAGCCCGAGCCGATTTCGAAGCCCTTGGTGGCCGGCAGGGACATCATGCCCTTGGCGAGATCGGCCTCCAGGCGGTCAAAGACAGGGTCTCCCCAGCCAACAGGCACATTCCGGGCCACGCCGAGGACCACTCCGCCAACGCTGTCGCCCTGACCGCGCCGTTCTTCGATGAGTTGGATCATGGCCGGGGCGGCCGCGGCATCCGGGCAACGCAGGATGTTGGATTCGACGGCTTCAGAGGTGAAGGTCTCAGGATCGACGTTCGACTTGAGGTGCTGGACTTGGGTCACGCAGGCCAACACTTCGACGCCCCAGAATTCGCGCAGGAGTTTCTTGGCGATGGCTCCGGCGGCGACACGGCCAATCGTTTCGCGGGCCGAGGTGCGTCCGCCGCCGGGCCAGGCGCGATGCCCGTATTTGACGTGATAGGTGTAGTCGGCATGGGACGGGCGGAACTTCTCGGCCATTTCGTTGTAGGCCTCGGAGCGGAAGTCCTCGTTCTTGACCCACATGGAGATGGGGGTGCCGAGGGTGAGTCCTTCGAAGGTTCCGGACAGGATTTTGACCGTGTCGGTCTCCTTGCGCGGGGTGACGATGGAAGACTGACCTGGGCGACGCCGGTCCAAGTCTGGCTGGATGTCGGCCTCGGTGAGCGGGAGACGCGGCGGGCAACCGTCGATGACCACTCCGACGCCGCCGCCGTGCGATTCGCCCCAGGTGGTGATGCGGAAGAGGTTTCCAAACGTGTTGCCCATGACTGGGTTAATTCTGCGATGAAGGGGGCGGGGGCGAAAGAGCAAACGAGGGCTACGCGGGACTCGGGCCTGCGCTCGCAGGGAAGCTCGGGCGAGGAACAACCGTTCGCGCTGTGCGCGAGGGATGGGTTAGATCGCTTCCAATGCTCGCTTCGGCCCGAGTCCCGCTCCGCTGGCGGCAAGGAGGTTAGGGATCTTCGCTCGCAGGGAAGCTCGAGGGAGGGACCGCTTTCGCGCTTTGCGCGAGGGAAGAGGTTGTTCGCTTCCAATGCTCGCTACGATCCGAGTCCCGCTCCGCTGGCGGTAGGAAGTTTCGGGGCCTTCGCTCGCAGAGAACTGTGAAATCAAATGCAGTCTCCTCGGTGCCTCGGTGGCAAATTGTGGGATCTAGGAATTGGTCGGGCATGGGGCTCGAGGCTACGGATTGCCTCTACTCAACCACCCGGAATAGGCGTGCGTTGGAATCGATAGGTACCGTGGTCGATGAGCCATTGAACACGCGGGTGAGGAGGGTCCAGGTTCCCGGTCCCAGAGCCGGCCGGCTCTGGATCGCCAAGCCGTTGGCAAATGATGAGGCCTCGCAGTTCAGCATCAACCGGAGTCGTTCGGAGCTCGAATCGAACTCCGCTCGGAGTTGGATAGAAGTGTCACCGACATTGAGGGGTTGGCCGGGACTGGGATTAAAGAAGACGCGGCTTGCCCAGCCGCCCGCGGCGAAGGAGGGACGCCCGTTGATGACCGGATTGGTGAGCTCCATCCATCCGTAGTGTATTCCACGTCTTCCCTGGAAACGGAGGCCTACCAGACCGACGGTCGAGGCGCCGTTGCTCCAATGAGTGTCCGATCCCACAACCGTTCCTGCGGCCAGGACGGAGGAGACAGCGTTCGTAGGATGCCGTGTCCTGTCCGCTTCCAAGGACGCAATGACTCCGAAACCGAATGGAGACGGAACGCCCTGAGTGGACAGGCGGAAGTCCACAGAAGTGTCCGCATCCAGGTCGAGGTAGGGTGGGGTGGCGAATGTCTGGAATCCCGAGAGGAAGCCGGCCAGGACCAATGCCCTCATCTTGATGGCGCGGGGTCGCCAGAAGGGCGCTTTTTGGATCAGCCTCATGGATTGCCAAGTTGAAACTGAGGTGTAGCCAAGTCCATTTCAGGCTGGCACGACAAGCCGGCATTCATTGTGAAATGGGAGCGGGGTTGTGGTCTTGAATTCAAATTGCGATGGGCCCGATCCAGGAGGGGTGGATTACAAAAGTTTTGCTGAAAACGCAAAAAACGGTGTTTAAGTGTAAAAAATAACAAACCATTTTCAAAATACTGCCTTTGGTTAGCCTCGGGGCGTGAAGGTTTTCAGACAAACAGCCCTGTGGCCCGCGTTGGCCCTTTGCCTGAGCGGTCGCAGCTTTGTGACGGCTTCGGAGCCAGACAAGAGTCAGTACCACCTGCTCAATCCTGTGCCCCGAGAGGCGATGCGCCCGTTGATCACCGATCGCCCCAGTCTCACCGAAGGCCCCTACACGGTGGATGCTGGGCATTTCCAGGTGGAGTCGGACATCGCCACCTGGACGCACGATACCGATTCCTCTGGGGTCGTGTCCGAAATGACCAAATTGGCCTCGGTCAACCTGAAGACCGGTCTCCTGCCTTCGCTGGATCTTCACCTGATTCTGGACAGTTATGTGAGAACCCGCACCGAGGACCGCTCGGCGGGGATTTCAGATCGAGCCTCGGGCTTGGGCGACCTGACCGTGCGCTTCAAGAAAAACTTCTGGGGCAACGATTCCGGATCCTCCTCCTTCGGAATGATCCCTTACTTCAAGGTGCCCACTGCGGGTCGGGGTCTTGGCAATGGGTCTGTGGAGGGTGGATTGATGTTGCCTTTGGCTTTGAGGCTTCCGGGGGAATTCGATTTAGGGCTCCAGACACGATTGGATTGTCTGCGCAACGACGGGCGTTCTGGACATCATTTAGAGTCGGTCAACTCAGTGGTGGTGGGCCATTCGATCGTGGGTCCGCTTTCGGGTTATGTGGAGTTCTTTACCATCCACCCTTTTGCATCCAATTCCCCATGGCAGGGGTTGGTGGATTGCGGGGTCACGTATCTGCTGACCGAGGACATCCAGTTGGATGCCGGTTGCAACTTCGGCGTCACCGCATCGGCTCCAGACTACAATCCGTTCTTGGGGCTGTCGTGGCGTTTCTGACGGGTAGAAGACCTCCCGTTGACAAGCCCTGGGGTACTTGCTGCGATCGCAGGCACCGTCTCATGAATACTTCCCAGACTCTCCGATCCGGCCGCTGCCTGGCTCTGGCCCTTGCACTCTTCGCCTGCGCGGGTCAGGCCGACTCGTTCAAGCTGGAGCCCGGATTCGTTTCGCTCGTCCCGGGTAAGGATTTGACCGGCTGGAAGTACAAGCCGTCCGAGAATTTTGATGGCAAGGTCGAGGCCAGTGATGGTCGCTACACGGCCAAGGACGGGCAAATTGTGGTCAATGACTACAATGCCGCCAAGGGACCGCATTTGCGCCAGTTGTGGACCCAGCGGGAGTTTCCGAAGGACTTCATCCTTCGCCTTGAATTTCGCGCGGCGGTGAATGCCGACAGCGGCATCTTCTTGCGCGGGCCTCAGTTGCAGTGCCGCGATTACTGGGTGGCCGGACCGTACAAAGCCCTCAAGAAGTACAAGCCGCAGGACTGGAACCAGATCGAGGTGGTGGTGAAGGACAATGTCGCCCACTGCACGTGCAATGGCGAAGTCTTGGAAGCCGCGCTCAAGCTGCCCGACACGGGCCCCATTGGTTTGGAAGCCGATCGCGGTCAGATGGAATACCGTCGGATCCGGGTCCAGGAATTGACCTCGAAGTAGTCGCCGGACTGTCTTTCGGGTCATCGTTAATAGGCCCAAGCGGAGTCCCGCCGGGCCGAATCGATCGGATCGGACGATCCGATGTCGGGCGCCTTTACCTGTTTCCTCCAGCATCGCCTCAGCGCAGAATCGCCTGGTGACGCGACGGTCCCTCCTAGGTCGTCTGGCGCGGCAGTTGCCGCCCGGAGAATTGGTTTTCACCCCCGAAGCTTTGGCGGCCCATGCGGGCGACAAGTGGTTTGCATCCCACCTGCCCGAGGCGGTAGCTCTGCCGGCTTCGGTGGAGTCGGTGTCGCGAATCCTCGCCTTTGCCTCGAAGCACCAAATTCCCGTGACCCCGCGCGGGGCCGGGCATGGCTATGTTGGCGGGTGTGTTCCGGTGCACGGCGGCATCGCCCTTTCCGTGGCGGGAATGAATCGGGTCCTCGAAATCAGTGCGGCGGATTTCGTGGCGGTGGTGCAACCCGGCGTGGTGACCGCATCCCTGCAGGAGGCCGTGGAGCGTCAGGGGCTTTACTATCCGCCGGATCCGGCCAGTCGGGCGGACTGCTCGATCGGTGGCAACATCGCCACCAATGCCGGTGGGCCGCGCTGCCTCAAGTACGGGGTGACCCGGGATTACGTGATGGCACTCCAAGTGGTGCTGGCCGATGGAACGGTGACCCGACTCGGTGGTCGAACCCACAAGAACAAGACGGGCTTCGATTTGCACCGCCTCTTCGTCGGCAGTGAAGGGATGCTCGGAGTGGTCACCGAAGCGACCTTGAAACTGCTGCCGCTCCCGGCGTATCGGGCCTGTGTCGGGGTGGGATTCCCCGACATGAAGACGGCTGCTCGAGCGATTCGAGCGCTCTTCGCTGCCCGATTCCTCCCGAGCGCACTGGAACTGGCTGATGGCTTCACGGTGGATGCGGCCCGGCGTCGGACCGGATCCAAACTCCTGAAAGGCGCGGGCGCTTTGATGATTGTCGAGTTGGATGGCCGCGAGCGGGCCGTCCGCTCCGAGATCGCTGAACTCAGCCGACTGATCTCGGAGTTCCAGCCCACCTTTGTCCAACGGGGTCTGGGGCCAGAGGGGTGTGAGCGTTTCTGGAAGTTGCGCCGGGAGTTCAGTTACTCGCTGCGGGACACGGGGTTGACCAAGCTCAATGAGGATGTCGTGGTGCCGCGGGGATCGTTGGAAGCCTTGTTCCAACTCGGTGCCTCTCTTCAGAAAAAGCATGGCATTCAGGTGGCCTGCTTCGGCCATGCCGGCGATGGGAATATCCACGTGAACTTGATGCTCGATGAATCCGTTCCGGCGCAGCGTGCGGCGAGCGACCAGGCCCTCGACGAGTTGTTTCAGGGCATCGTTGCTCTGGGTGGCAGCATCACCGGCGAACACGGCGTGGGTTTGGCCAAGAAACCCTGGTGGAACATCGCTGTTTCGCCTGAATCCGACGCGCTGCATCGGCGTGTGAAGACCGCCCTTGATCCCGCAGGCATTCTCAATCCAGGGAAGTTCCTGGGCTGATCTGCGGCTGGGTCCACGGGGGTCAATCTTCGTCGTCCCAGTGGAATTGATGCAGCACCCGGTGCACGATGGGGGCGAAGATCAAGGCTGCCGTCACGATGAAAACCAAGCCCGCGTAGAGCGCGTAGCAACCGGCAAAGAGCTTGCCGGCATCAGTCTTTGGCGTATTCACCGGACCCATGCCACCTAGCAGCATGGCGGCATTCAGGAAGGCATCCAGGGCAGATAGATCTTCTAGCGCCATGTAGCCGGCCATACCGCCGGCCAGCGAGAGGGTCAATAAACCGGCGGCCACTCCCAGGTGAACCAGAAGGCGGCCCAGGAATTTCCGGTGGTGGAGCGGGCTCTCGGTCCGGGATTCGTACATGGGCGCAAATGGTGAAGGGCTACAAGCGGGGGTTCATTTGCATCATCAATCGGCGCTGCAAATCTTCGGCTGGGTTGACCCCGCTGAGTTTGAGCTTGGTGTGCAATGCGGCGACCTCGATGACGCGGGCGATGTCGCGACCGGGTCGCACGGGCAAGTCCATGTGCGGGATGTCGATCCCGAGGTGATTCACATACCCTTGATCCAAACCCAAGCGGTCGATCTCGCCGGCCTTTTCCCACACCTTCAACGTGACCGCCAAATCGACCCGCTTTTCGGCACGGATGGCAGCGACACCGAACAAAGCGGCGACATCGATGATTCCGATGCCGCGCACCTCCATGAGGTTGCGGGTGATGGTTTTGCCGGTGCCGAAGAGCTCTTTGCCGTCGGCCAGCGTGAGACAGACGATGTCGTCACAAACGAGGCTGTGGCCGCGCTCCAGCAGCCCGAGCACCGCTTCGCTTTTGCCGATCCCGCTCTCCCCCTGAATGATCACGCCGATGCCCTGGATATCCACCATGCAGCCATGGATTTGGGTCCGAGGGGCAAACAGTTGTTCCAGCGCCAATGTGGCCTGGCTGATGAACTTCATCGTCACCAGTTCGGTCTGGAACACCGGCACGCCTCGGTCGTCAGCGGCGGCGAGGAACTCCGGTTCTGGACGGATACCGCGACACAGCACCACGCACGGGATCTTGTACCGGAAGAGCTCGTCGTAGCGCTGTTTCCGGAGGTCTGGCTCGATGGACCGCAGGTAGGAAGTCTCGACCGCCCCGAGCACTTGCACCCGCTTGTTGGCGAAGTAGCGGCGGAATCCGGCCAAGGCCAGGCCTGGGCGATTGACGGTGGGCTCTTGAATGAGCCGATTGAGGGAGTTGCCCCCGGTCAGCAATTTCAATCCCAGCGGCCCAGCGTGGTCGGTGTAGAACTTCTCGACGGTGACGTTGGACGGCTTTACCGGCGTGGCCTTGGGGGATTTCACATGTTGAATTCAGGACCCAGATAAATGTCCCGAGCCTTGGGATCGTTGACCAGGAATTCGCCGGTGCCTTCCACCAGAACCTTGCCCTGATGGATCACATAGGCCCGGTCCACCAACCGGAGAGTTTCCCGGACATTGTGGTCGGTGATGAGGATGCCCAAACCGCGGTCCCGGAGTCGGCGGACGATTTTCTGCACTTCGTAGACCGCGATCGGATCGATGCCGGCGAAGGGTTCGTCGAGCAACAGCAGTTGGGGCGAGGTCACCAGGGCTCGGGTGATTTCGAGGCGGCGCTTTTCGCCACCACTCAACTGGTAGGCATAGCTCTTGGCCAGACGGGCCAGATCGAGTTCGTCGAGCAGGTAGGCCAGTCGGGATTGCCGATCACTGGAGGAGCCTTCGCACGTTTCCAGGATGGCCAGCAAGTTCTGCTCAACGGTCAATTTTCTGAACACGCTGGGTTCTTGCGTGAGATAGCCAATCCCGAGACGCGCCCGTCGATGCATGGGCAGCCGGGTGATGTCCGTGCCGCGGAACCGGACCGAACCGGCATCCGGCCGGACGAGTCCTACGGTCATGTTGAAGGAGGTGG
>CAMATE010000146.1 GCA_945861075.1 Akkermansia muciniphila | reverse complement strand
CCCACTTCGCGTTACCGGATTCGGACAGCGCCATCTTGCTTCAGCCGATCACGCCCCGGCGATGTCTCCAGCGGATGATCGCCAACTTGCACGTGATCCATCAGGAGCGACGTGATGCCGGCGAGTCGCGACGGCTCCAGCAGTATCTCATCCTGCTCTCCCGCTGAGGGAGTGTGCCGAACCATTCAATCGAGGCCGAGAATGGCCGGGTTGCCGTAGAGCGTGAAGCTGCCCACCCGCTCGATCTTCAGGTCGAGGATTTGCCCCTGATGACGCGGAGAACCTTCGAAGATGGCGATCTTGTTGGTCCGGGTGCGCCCCTCGTAGCGGGCGGGATTGCGGTGGCTGGGTCCTTCGACCAGCACCTCGACCAACCCGCCCAGATGGGCCTCGAACTTCGCCATGGCCAGGCGGTTGATCTCAGTCAGCAGCCGCTGATGACGCTCCTCGATGACCTCCTCGGGCAACTGGTCGGGCATGTCTGCGGCCGGGGTATCGCGCCGCCGGCTGTACTTGAAGAGGAACGCCTGGTCGAACTGGACTGTTTGACACAGGGACAGCGTCTCCTGGAAGTCTTCTTCGGTTTCGCCGGGGAACCCCACGATGATGTCGGTGCTCAGGCCGATGTCGGGACGCACGGCGCGGAGCTTGGCGATGATCTCGAGGAAGCGCTCCCGGGTGTATCCCCGGTGCATGAGCTTGAGCAGACGGTTGGATCCGCTTTGGACGGGCAAGTGCGCGCTTTCCACCAATTTCGGCAGGCGACCGTAGGCTTCGACGAGGTCGTCGCCGTAGCCCTTGGGATGCGGCGAGGTGAAGCGGATCCGGTCGATGCCGTCGATGGCGTGGACCGCTTCGATGAGTTGAACGAAGGCGCTGCGACCGTCCTGCACCGGAATCGTCCGACGTCCGTAGCTGGTGACGATCTGGCCCAGCAAGGTGATCTCACGGACGCCGCGCGAGGCTAGTTCACGGCACTCGGTCACGATGTCGTCCATGGGCCGGCTGCGTTCCTCGCCTCGGGTGGACGGCACGATGCAGAAGGTGCAGTGCTGGTTGCAGCCTTGCATGATGCTGACGAAAGCCGTGACGGGGCGGGAATCATTGCCGATTCCGTGGCCCAGATGTTCACGAATGGCCGATTCACTGCCGGCTTCTTCAGCTGTATCAACCACCTTGTCTCGGGAGCCGGACAACAGTGCGTCGAGGTATTCGCCGGCTCGGTGGGTCTTCTGGGTGCCGAGCACCAGATCCACGTCGGGTAACTGGTCGATGAGTTCGCCGCCGCGGCTTTGCGCCATGCATCCGAGGAATCCCAGGATCTTCTTGCTCCCGAATTTCCGATCCGCGCCGATCACATTCTCCATGCGGCTCAGGGCCTTTTGCTCGGCCATGTCGCGGACACTGCAAGTGTTCAGCAGCACGACGTCGGCCTCTTTCTCTGACGGAGCCAGGGAATATCCTCGGGCCAGGAGCTGGACCGAAACAGCCTCGCTGTCCCGCTCATTCATCTGACAACCGTAGGTCTTGATGTAAACGCTGGGCATGGTGTCGAAAGTCGCGTTCAACGATAGCCCGGTTGGTCTCGCGAAGCCACGCCCAAGCGCGCGAAGTCTCGGATCGGTACCGAACGAAGGAACTCACGGTTAAACGCGGGGCTGGCTGGAATTTCAGAGGTGTCCTTGTCAATCGGTCCTCTGGCCTTAGGATCAACCCAGATGGGAACCATAGGGGAATTGATCGAATTACCCGGATTGAAGGTCACGGTCGACCGACTGCTTTACCAGCGGCTCGGTGCAGACCAGTCCGACAAGCCGCATTCCTTTATCTACTTCATTTCCATCCACAACCAATCGCCGGTTCCGGTGACCATCCGTGGACGCAAATGGGTGGTGACCCACGAGGATGATACGGTGCTGGTGGTTGAAGGGGATGGGGTGGTGGGTGAAACCCCCGTTGTGCCACCGGGTGGCAAGTTCAGCTACAACAGTCGGCACATCATCGGCACCAATTCAGCCGTGGCCGAAGGTTCTTATCTCGGAGTTGACGATGCCGGCCGCCGGATCGTGGTGCGGATTCCGCGTTTCAGGATGGAAGTTCCCGGAGCTCGGGAGTGCTGATTTTTCAGGTTCGCTGAAGCGCCCGACGAGTCCATCTCACCGATTGGGGCCAGAGTTCAAAATCCAGTCGGCCACTTGCTGCCACCCGTCGACCACGATCCCCGGATTCAGGGAGGATCCTTCGGTTCGTTCCAGTTCCGCGCCGTAGCCGGTGCGAACGAGAAAACTCCGTTTCACCCCCGCATTCCAACCGGCCTCGAGGTCGATGCGCTTGTCGCCGACCATGTAGCTGGCCGAGAGGTCGAGGTTGAATGTGTCGCGCGCGTCCCAGAGGAATTGCGGCGAGGGTTTTCGGCCACGGCTGGGTTGATCCGGGGCTTCAAATGCCGAGTAGAACTCGAGGAACTCGACTCCGGCGCGGGCCATTTCGGAGCGGATGTGAGCATGGACCCGGTCGACATCGGCCTCGGTGAAATAGCCTCGTCCGACCCCGGATTGATTGGTGACGACGATCAGAGCGAAGCCCGCGTCGCTCAAACGCTTCAGAGCGGGGGCGGCTTCCGCGAAGAATTCAACCTCCTCAGGGCGGTGGAGGTAGTGCTTTTCGTGGATCAGCGTTCCGTCGCGATCGAGAAAAATAGCCGGTTTCCGGGGGTTATTCGGCATCGTTGAAGGTGGCCAAAAGTTCGTCGGGGCTGACCGTGGCTGTGCCGCGTTTTCCCACCACCACACCGGCTGCGTGGTTCGAGAACACGGTGGCTTCGATCGGAGTGGCTCCGGCCGCGATGGCCAGCGTGAAGGCGGCAATCACCGTGTCGCCGGCGCCCGACACGTCGAACACCTCGCGCGCCACAGTGGGGACATGGAAGGGCGGTTGGTCACGCCGGCAGAGCAGCATTCCCAATTCACCGAGGGTGATGAGCAACAGCGCGGGACGGAGTGTCTCCTGGAGTTTCCGGACGGCCTCCTGGAGTGGGGCGTCGCTCATCGGGTTGGACGCACGGACCGAGTCTTCGATCCCGGCCAGTTCGAAGGCCTCCTTGCGGTTGGGCGTGATCAGGGACAGGCCGCGCAAGTTGAGTGAGTGCACCGGCTTGGGATCCACACTAATCCAGCATCCGGCCTGCTTGCAGCGTTCCCGGATGCCGTCCAGTAACCCTTGCGTAACCACGCCCTTGCCATAGTCGCCCACTACCACGCCATCGAGTCGGGGGAGGGCGCGCTCAAGTTTCGTGAGCAGTGCCTGGCTGGTGGCCGCGTCGATCTCACCCCGGGTTTCGCGGTCGAGGCGCACGATTTGCTGTTGCCCGGCGACGATACGCATCTTGGTGGTGGTGCGTCGCCGTGCCGAGGTGACGAGACTGCGGCAGCCGATGCGTTCGGAGGCGAGCAAATCCCGCAGGGTTTGGCCGGCCTCGTCCCGGCCGATCACTCCGGCCAAGTCGGCGCTGCCGCCCAGTGCGGTGACGTTGCGGGCGACATTGGCCGCACCGCCGGGCATGAGGTTCTCGCGGTCGAAATCAACGACGGGCACTGGCGCTTCAGGCGAAATTCGGCTCACCCGCCCCCAGACAAATTGGTCCAGCATTACGTCTCCGACGACCCACAGGCGAGCTCGAGAGGCTGAGGCCAAGAGTTCGCGAAGGCGCGACTTCGACAGATCGCTCATAACCGTGATTCTAGGAACGTCGGCTGCCGCGACCAACGATTCTTTTCGCGATCGGGGCTCTTGGGATGGGTGCGGGAATCAGAGGTGGTAGGGAATGCGGATGTCGGGCCAATCGGATTTTAATTCCCGGGTGCTGCGGGATACCAGCAGGCAGCCTTGGGTCCTGGCCGTCGCGTAGACGATCGCGTCGGGGGTCTTCAGTCGCAATTCCTTGCGGATGACGACGGCCTCTTGGGCGATTTCAGCAGAAAGCTCGAGGATTTCGAACGAAGACAGAAGTCCTCGGATCAGGGCCTCTTCACGGGCATCTCTGGCGCCCACCATCAGTTCGATCACAGTGATCATGCTGATGAGTCGGACGCGGTATCGAGCCAGTTCACCTCGGGCGGCTTCCGATCCGCCCAGATAATCGACGAGGATGTTGGTGTCGAAGACCGCTTTCATTCCCGTTCCCATTCGTCACGGAGAGACCTTTGGTACCGGACGCCGTCGGTCTTCCGGTCTTTCCAAAGACCGAAGGCCTCTTCGGCCGCCGGGATGGATTTGACCTTGAGGTATTCGGTGATCGCATCCCGGATCAAGGCCGCCCTGGAAACTTGTTCGAGGGCGCCGACCTGATCCAGGGATTCGATGAGTTCATCGGGGACATCGATGACGGTTCTCATAAATGACATCATATACTGACATCAGACATCAGTAAGGGTTTTGACATCTTCCGATCCCCCCTCCCTCCGAGAGAATCTCTTGGGCTTGTCTTGGAGATCGCCACCGGTCCATCGGAAGCGTTGGCGCTTCGGCGAAGATGGTTCATCCTGCACGCATGCGGTGGGATCAGTGGCTTTGGAACATCCGGTTGTACCGATCTCGGTCCTTGGCACAGACGGCCATCAAGGATGGGCGGGTGTTGGTCGACGGCGTGGTCATCAAGCCGGCCCGGGACGCAAAGGCTGGCGAGACGGTTTCGGCCAAGACGGGGGACATCACTCGCGTCTACAAGGTGCTAGGGTTTCCACCGAGGCGAATTTCCGCCCCCGAGGTGGCTGCGTTCGCCGAAGATCTGACACCGCCCGAGGCCCGGGAGGAAGCGCGGCAGAAAGCATTGGAGCCCGGGTTCAGGGCCCGAGGGCTGGGAAGGCCGACCAAGCGTGAACGCCGGCAAATCGACCGTTGGGCTGATCCGCTGTGAGCCTCTGTCGCCGCAGCGATTACGATGTGGGAGACGTCTTTGGCGCGCTGGGCTGCCCTGAGGGATGGGCCCCGTTCTCGGTTGCTGCCTTGCGCCACTGGTCCAGGCGCTCGGCGATCTTCCGCTCGTGGCCCTGGGTGCTGGGTTCGTAAAATCGACGGGCTGCCCCCAGATAATCTTGCGCGACATGATGCCCAGGAAAGTCGTGGGCGTACCGATAGCCTTCGCCGTGCCCCAGCACCTTGGATCCGGCATAGTGACCGTCGCGCAAGTGGTTCGGCACGGCCAGCGTTCGGCCGGAACGAATGTCCTCGAGGGCCGCATCGATGGCTTTGACCGCCGAGTTGCTCTTGTTGGCGGTGGCGATGTAGAGGGCGGCTTCGGCGATGGGAATGCGGGCCTCGGGCCATCCGATGACTTCCGCGGCCTGGCAGGCGGCGGTGGCCAGCACCAGGGCCATGGGGTCGGCCAGTCCGACGTCTTCGGCCGCGTGGATCATGATCCGGCGGGCGATGAACCGGGGATCCTCGCCGGCATGGATCATCTTGGCCAACCAGTAGAGCGTGGCATCGGGATCGCTCCCGCGCATCGACTTGATGAAGGCGCTGATGGTGTCGTAGTGAGCGTCGCCGTCTCCGTCGTAAACCACGGCCTTGCGCTGGATGCATTCCTCGGCCACGGATCGGTCGATGTGGATGACCCCATCACTGCCCGGAGGCGTGGTCATGGCGGCGATCTCGATCGAATTGAGGGCTTTGCGGGCATCCCCGTCGGAAACCCGGGCCAGGTGCGCCAGAGCCTCGGGCTCGGCCTCGATGCGCAGGTGTCCCAGACCGCGTTCGGAATCCGACAGAGCCCGTCGCAGGAGATCGAGCAGGTCTGATTCCTCGAGGGCCCGGAGTTCGAAGACCTGGGACCGGGACACCAGCGGGGAATTGATGAAGAAGAACGGGTTGTGGGTGGTCGCTCCGATGAGCTTCACCGCGCCGCTTTCCACGTCGGGCAGCAGGACATCTTGTTGGGCCCGGTTGAATCGGTGGATTTCGTCGATGAAGAGCAGGGTGGATTCACCCGTGTTGCGCAGCCGGTGATTGGCCCCCTGCAAAACTCGTCGCATCTCGGCCAAATTGGATTCGACGGCATTGAGCTTTTCGAAACGGGACTTCGAGCGTGCCGCGATGATTTGGGCCAGGGTGGTTTTACCGGTTCCGGGCGGCCCAAAGAAGATGAGGGACTGGATGCGGTCGGCATCGATGGCGCGGCGGAGCAGGAGACCCGGAGCCAGTAAGTGGCGCTGTCCGGAGTATTCATCGAGGGTCCGGGGTCGCATCCGCGAGGCCAAGGGAGCGACGGACATGGATCGTTCCGTATCAACCGGGGGAGGGCTCATGCCATCCGGGTTTGCCGGCTTTGGTACGCCCGCTGCGCCGCCCAATTCAAAGAGGTTCGACTGCGACACGGCTCGACAGTAGGGACAGGCTCTCGATGGGAAAAGACCCGGTTGCGAAAGAAGGGGTCAAAAGCAACGGCGCAGGACCCTTGCGAGTCCTGCGCCGTTGAAGCAAACGGATCAGGTGGATTACACCAAAGCGATCTTGTCGCCCTTCTTGAGGGTGACGACAGCCTTCTTGTAGTCGCTGCTCTTACCGGCAGCCTTGGTCATCTGGCGACGGGCCTTGCCCTCGTAGTTCGCCGTGTTGACCTTGGTCACCTTGACGTTGAAGAGCTGCTCCACGGCCTTCTTGATCTGCGGCGCAGAAGCGCGGCGGTCGGCCAGAAGGGTGTACTTGTTGAACTTTTCGGTCTGAAGGGCCGCCTTTTCAGTGATGCGGACCGTCTTGATGGTATCGAAAATGGTCATGTTGGTTTCCCTTTCTGGTTACTTGGCGATGCGAGCCTCAACAGCCTCGAAGCCGGCCTTGGTGAAGACGAGCTTGTCGTACTTGAGGAGGTCGTAGGTGTTGACCAGATCAGCGGTCTTGAGTTCCACGCCGGACACATTGCGGCTGGCGAGGTAGGCAGACTTGTCGGCCGCACCCACAACCACGAGGTTGGTGTTGCCGTCGAGTCCGAGGGCCTGCAGCACTGCGACGAAGTCTTTGGTCTTCGCAGCGGTGAGCTTCAGGTCGTCGATCAGGACCACGTCACCCGACTTCAGACGCTCGCTGAGCGCCTTGCGGAGGGCGAGGCTTTTGACCTTCTTGTTGACCTTCTTGGAGAAGTCACGGGGCTTGGGGCCGAACACCACGCCGCCGCCGCGCCACAGAGGGCTGGCGAAGGAGCCGGCGCGTGCGCGACCGGTTCCCTTTTGGCGCCAGGGCTTTTTGCCGGTTCCGGCAACATCACCCATGGTCTTGGTGCAGGCGGTGCCGCTGCGCTGGGCAGCGTTGTAGGCGACCACGGTGTCGTGGACGGCCTGGGTACCGCGACCGTCGGCAATCAACTCGAAACGGACATCGAGTTCGCCAGCGGCGTTTCCCTTGGAGTCTTTGATCGAAAGTTTCATGGAACAGGTTCCTTAGTTACTTCTTCTTGGCGGCAGCAGCGGCCTTCTTGTCGTCCTTCTTGGCCGTGGCAGCATCCTTGGCCTTCTTGCGGGCGTCGGTGATCTGCTTGAGGCGAGCGGAGTTGATCGAGATCTTCTTCGCTTCACGGATGATGCAATAGTCTCCCTCGCTGCCCGGGAAATTGCCCTTGATGAGGAGCACGTTGTCGTCAGGACGAACCTGGATGATTTCCAGATTCTGGGAGGTCCGACGCACCACGCCCATGTGACCGGGCATCTTCATGCCGCGCATGACGGTACCGGGGAAGAGGCGCTGACCGATGGCGCCCGAACGACGGTGCCAGCCCTTGGCGCCGTGGGTAGAATCACCGCCGCGGAAGCTCCAGCGGGCGACGACGCCCTCGAAACCGCGACCCTTCGTGGTGCCGATGGCGTCCACAAACTGTCCGACTTGGAAGAGATCGGCGCCAACGGTGTCTCCGGACTTCACTTCCTTCGAGAAGTCGCGGAATTCGCGGATGCGCTTGACGCCGGTGAGAACCGGCTGTTCGCCGCCCTGTCCGGGGGCGTCCACCTTGACGCCCTGCTTGGCGAGGTGACCGACGACAGCCTTGGTCAGGCGGCCGAGCTTCTGATCACCGTAGCCCAGCTGAACGGCGTTGTAGCCGTCTTTGGAGGCTTGGGTCTTGACCTGAAGCACCCGGTTGGGGCCGACATGGACGACCGTGACGGGCACGAGTACGCCGTTGGAGTCATACACACGGGTATGACCCACCTTGAGTCCGATAAGTCCGAGAGGCATGGCTTGGAAAGTTAGATCTTGATTTGGATGTCGACGCCGGCCGGGAGGTTGAGCTTCTTGAGCTCGTCCACGGTCTTCGCAGTGGGATCGAGGATGTCCAGCAAGCGCTTGTGGGTGCGCTGCTCGAACGATTCCTGCGACTTCTTGTCCGCGTGGGGCGAACGAAGCACGGTCAGGCGCTCGATCTTGGTCGGGAGGGGGATGGGGCCAGCGACACGGGCGCCGGAGCGCTTGACGGTCTCCACGATTTCGCTCGCGGAGGCGTCAATGACCCGGTGGTCGTAGGCTTTGAGTCGGATACGGATACGTTGTCCAGCCATTGCAAAGAACAGTTTTAGGTTTTTAGGAGGGAGATTAGCTGCGGGCGGCAGGGCGCTTCTTGGCGGCATCCATCACCGTGGTGAGGACGCTGTTGGGAACCTGCTCGAAGTGGAGCGGTTCCATGCTGTAGGAGGCGCGTCCCTTGGAGAGGGATCGGATGGCGGTCGCATAGCCGAACATTTCGGCCAGCGGCACCTGTGCTGTCAGTACAGTTTGACCATTCTTGGCATCCACACCTTGGATCATGCCGCGGCGGCGGTTGATG
>CAMATE010000145.1 GCA_945861075.1 Akkermansia muciniphila | reverse complement strand
CCTCGAAGTAGCGCACGAGCATTTGGTTGTTCAGGCGATGCACCTCGACGGGGACTGCCGTCATGTCGGGCGGAAAATCAAACAAGTTCCGGGTGGAGTTCTCGGTCAGGTAGCGCAGTCCGGCGGGCAGTCGTAGCGGGGCGTCGAAGGCGTGATCGGAAGCCAGAATGAAGCCCCATTCGCCGAAGCTGGGCACGTAGAGGTGGTAAGGGGCCGTGTGCGAAAAACCCGAGGCGCGGAGAGTTTCGTTCACGCACCAAAAAGTTCGGCGCGCGACATACGGTGAGGTGCATTGGACGACCAGAGCTCCGCCAGGTTCCAACTTGGAACGGACACGTTGGAAGAAGGTGGTGGTGTACAGTTTCCCCAGACTGAAATTCGAGGGATCCGGGAAATCGGCGACCACGAAGTCGAAGCGCTGACGGTTGGTGGCGAACCAAGTGAAGGCGTCGGCGTTCACCACGGAAACCTTCGGGTGGTTCAACGCATCCCCATTGAGCCGGGTCAAAAGCGGTTGCGTTTTGAAGAGCCGGGTAATGTCGCCATCGAGGTCCACCAGCGTGACGGTTTGCACGTTGGGATACCGGAGGATTTCGCGGACCGCCAATCCATCGCCGCCCCCGAGCACGAGCACCGAACGGGCCTCGGTCAGTTGGGCCAATCCCGGATGCACCAGTGCCTCGTGATAGCGGTATTCGTCGCGCGCGCTGAACTGCAGGTTGCCGTTGAGGTGCAGTCGCAGGTCCGCGCCGTTGCGTGTGAGCACGATGCGCTGGTAGGGCGAGGACTTGGCGTAAATGACCGTATCGGTGTAGGCCGAGCGTTCCGACCACGCCATGAGGCGTTCGGAGGCGATGAATCCCACCAACAGAGCTCCCAGCAGCAGGAATCCGCTCACCGCAAGGAGGCGGCGCTGCGGTCCGCGCGGGATGAGCAGCCAAGCGCTCATGAGCCCCACGAACACATTGAGCATGCCGAAGAGGAAGCTGGAGCGGACCAACCCCAGGTACGGCACCAAGACCAAGGGAAAGAGCAGGGAGGCCAGTAGCGCTCCGATGTAGTCGAAGGTGAAAACCCGGGCGACGAGGTCCTTGAATTCGATGCGGTCTTTGAGCAGGCGCAAGAGCAGGGGGATTTCCAGTCCGACGAGCATGCCCACGAGGAAGATCAGCCCGTACAGCGGCACCCGGAAGGACGAGACGATCGGGAAGAGCAGGAACAGCAGGGCGGCCGAGCAGCCACCGACGAGACCGATGAGCAGTTGGACCTGAACAAAGATCCACCCTTCGTGCCGATGGATGAATTTCGAGAGCCATGAACCCGCTCCCATGGCCGATAAGTAGACCCCGATCACCGTGGAGAACTGCGTGATGGAATCGCCCAGCAGGTAGCTGGCGATGGTGCCGGCGATCAACTCATAGACCAACCCGCAGGTGGCGATGACGAACACGCTCCCCAGGAGCAGGAGGCGAGAGGTGCGATCGTTCATGCGGAGCCAGAAGGCGGACCGACTATCCGTGGAGGCAGGCGGCGATGATGAGGCTCATGCCGAGGGCCAGGCACCCAAAGAAGATGGCCACGGCTGTATTTTTCCGTTCCACCAATTCCTTCCAGAGTTCTCCGGGAGTCAGCTTGTCGACGATGAAGAAGCACACCAGGAAGGTGACCAGGCCGATGACCGAGAAAACGACGCTGTTGACCAGCGCAGGTACGAAGGTGGCGATGTGGGGTACGAAGTCGAAGGGACTCATGGGCTATTTGTGTTGGGTGGCTGGAGAGTGAGGCAGGAGGCGCGAGGGGGAAAACGTCTTCATGAGGCTGTAGCCATTGCGTCCGGCAGCCGCCAGATAAAGGCAAAGGGCGGTTCCGAAGGCTAGATAAACGGGGGTTTTGATGCGCATGGGGAGAAAGTTGGGGCGAGTTAGTCGTCATCGTAACTACTGCCCCAACCCGACGAAATGGGGGTGTACGGAGAGTGATCGCTGAGGGACCAGCGCTCCCGTTCGAAGGCGTGTTCGCGGATCCAGCGGAAGAGCGGGTAGGCCAACAGCAGAACCAGACCGAGCAGGACATTGCTCCAAACCATCACATCGCGGGTGATCTCGAGGCGGAATTCGGCCTGGCCGAGTTCAGGGGAACCGTCGATGTCCATGACCAGTTGGTACTCGCCCGGTTCGACGGCCGGGATGAGTTCAGTGGCTTGCCGGGAACCCTCGGACCAAGCCTCCCCTTCGTCGACGCCGCTCCAGTACTCCGCGCCCAGGCTCAGCTCGCGGACGGCCTTCGTCTGGGTGTTCACCAAGTCCACGTCGAGCTCGACCCAGGATTGGTCCACGGGAGTGAAGAAATCAAATTGCAGCGCTTGGGGATGACTGCCCGCGATCCGGAACGGGGCCGAGACCCGCGTCTTGTTGGTGCCGGACAAATCGAAGGTGAACACTTCCCGGAAGGCCGATTCATTGGCCTTGGTGCCGGCGCTGAGGAGCGAGATCAATATCCAGACACCCGCGAACACCGGCAGCAGCCAGCGCAGGGTCCGCCCCTTTTCGGCATGCGGGTTGGGCTGGTTGAGGTAGGTGCCGGAGCGTTCCCGCGGAGGTCCTGTCAGGCCGAAGGCGCTGAAGACCACCTCGGGTTCGACATAACGTCCGAGCGACCAGGTCTCTTCGGTCAACTCGGGATACTGCTCCGAGGAGAGGACGTTGGGCGGAGCGATGTAGTCGGAGAGATGGGTGAGTTCACCCAGACGCACCGCCCAGTAGAACTCCCCCCAGACCTCGGTCACCGTCGCTGATCCGGATGCGAACAGCCGATATCCTTCGCCGTCGTGCACGGGCAATGAGTCGACGATGCGTGGTTCTTCCTGGAGCACCTCCACCCAGCTCCAGTGCCCGTCATAGGCGACCAGCCATCGAAATCCGGCAAAGGGGTTGAACAGCAAGTACTCCTGCCACGAATAGCCTTCCCAATCCTTGCGGCGGACGAAACCGATGCAGGCGTAGTCCACACCATCGAAACGCCCGCGTTGGCCGATGGGAATGATCATCTTCGGTTGGGACGCGATCGAGCGCTCCATCACCTGAAGCTGGGGATGCGAGGTATCGAGCAGCGAGCCGCAATGACCGCACAGAGCGCGCACCGTCTGGCCGGCGGCCTGCAGTTCGATCGCCGCACCGCAGGCGGGGCAATTCAGGGCGTCGCTGCCGGCGGCTTCTTTCTCCAACCGGTCAGTGGTCCAACCCGGGAGCGGGCGCAGTTCGGTGAATTCCAGCTCGGCGAAGGAGCGGGTGTGGCCGATGAAGACCCGGACCCCGTTCGCGGAAAATTCCACGTTGGCGAACTGCCGGTCGGGTGCGCCCAGATCGATGCTCGTGGCGGCTCGCCCTGGCACGGCCGCGAAGGGCAGGGATCCCTCACTCCCGATCACCTGGGTGCCTTTCACGTCCCGGACTCGGTATTCCACCTCCGCGATGCGGATGGTGGCGCCCAGGGTAAAGGCGCCGACTTCAGGAAGATCCGAGGGCGCTGGAATTTCGAAGCTGACCGCGTAATACCCCTGCGCTTCGCCGATCCAACCCCATCGATTCTCGCCAAATTCGATGAGCCATTCATTCCAAGAACCTTGGTCGTAGCCGACTCGGATACGACCGGTCACCGTGAAACGATGACATGTGTAAACGCCAGAGGTTCCAATCCGTATCGGACTCAAGTCCGGCGGAAGTTGGGCCTGCTGGCCCAGATTCTCGAGCACCGCATCCGCATCCCTGCGGATCACATTCGAACGGCAGAATCCGCAGACCGCGAACACCGCGATGGCCGAGGGGAAAGGTACGGCCGCGCCACAGTTGGGGCAGTCGTAGGCTCGGGTGTACATCGTTAGGGGGCTTTCAGCGAGTTCCGCAGTTCAGGCTACGAATTTTGCTGGGTTCCAACCAAACGGAAAATGGGTGGACCGTTTCCTTTCGATCGGTTTCCGCCGGTCTGCGGGTCGAGTTTCGTCGGAACCTCTTCCGCGATGTCGGCCCTTCCAAGGGCATGCACATCAGCACTCAACCCTTCTTGTTGCGGCGTTATGCGCTCCGGGTGGCGGATGCGTGGACGCGAGACCACAACCGGCGTCCCGAGGTCCGCGCTCGGACGCAGTTGTCGCTGAATCGTCGCCCGTTCAATCCCGTGGTGGATCCGACCGCCGACCTGGCATCGGTGCCCGTCCGCTGGTTCGGCCACAATCCCTGGATTCTGGATTTGCAGCCTGGGAGTCCGGGCCCGCTTCAGCCGGATGCTTGCGGACATTGGATTCCGGCTCCGGGTGTGGCTGCGCCTATTTCGCCGACCCGGCCTCCGACGTCGCCGTGAGGGGTTCGAGGGTCAGGGGATCGCGCATGGGCAACTCGGTCAACGGGGCCGGTACGAGTTTGTCGAGCGAGACGGGGTGGTCGGGGTGGCCTTTCAGGATTTCCTCCTTGTTGCCCACCACGAGGATCGAAACCCGATCCGGATGCAGGTGCTTGGCGGCGACCCGCTGAATGTCCTCGCGGCCCACCCGGTCGAGGCTTTGGCGGAAGCCCTTCCAGAAGTCGGGAGCCTTGGCGAATCGACCGGTGAATTCCTCGCGGGCGAAGATGCCGGCGACCTTGGACTTGGTATTGAAATTCTCCGGGAAGCTCTCGATGAACGACCGTTTGGCGGTTTGGAGTTCTTCTTCGGTCACCGGAGCGGTGGTCATGCGCTTCATCTCTTCGATGACGATGCTGGTGGCGTAGGCCACGGTGCGGCTCTTGCTCTGGAAACCGGCACGGAAGGTGGACGGATACCAAGTGCCTCCGGGAAAGGAGCTGCCCGCCGAATAGGCCAAGCCCTCGTCGCTGCGCACGCGGTTCATGATCCGTGAGGTGAAGCCGCCGCCGCCAAGGATGTCGTTCATCAGCAGGATCGCGGGATAGTCCGGATCTTCACGCATCACCCCGGGGAGCAGAATCGACACGCGGCCCTGGGGCACATCCTTGTTGACCAGGTAAACGCCGGCCCCGGCGGGTTTGAGATCTGTGGGAATGGGAGGCGGGACTTCGCCTTGGAATGGCCAGTCGGCGAAGAGTTTCTCGAGCGTTTGGACCATGGCGGCGCGATCGAAGTCGCCGCTGACCGATACGATGAAATTGGAGGGGTGGAACCAGCGCTGGTGGAAGGCCTGAAGATCCTCGCGCTTCAGGGAGTTGATGCTGCGCGAGGTGACCTGGCGTGCGGCCCAGAACTGTGGTCCGTAGCTCAGGCTCTCGAGCTCGCGACCTTCGATGGACGAGGAATCATCGTTGCGCTGCTGCAGTGCCTGAAGGGTCTGCTGGCGTTGCAGTTCCAGTTTGTCGGCCTGGAATCGGGGTTGAGTGAGCACTTCGCGCAGGAGGGCCATTCCTTCGGGAAGGTCTTTGGAGAGGAGGTTCAGGCTCACCGTGCCCAAGTCGTCGGCGATCGAGGCGCCCATTTGGGCAGCCAAGAAGGCCAGTCGTTCGTCCAGCGCTTCGGCGGTCTTCAAAGAGGTGCCGCCTCGGACGAGCAGAGCTCCGGTGAAAGCCGCCAATCCTTCCTGACCCGCAGGATCCAGATAGGCTCCGGTGCGCACCAGAATGGACACGGTCACCAGTGGCAGTTCCCGATCCGGAACCACGTAGGCCACGGGGCCTGATTTCAAGACTACCCGGTGTTCGCGCGGATTCGGTGGCTCGTAATTCAGGACGGGGAATTTGAGTGCCTCCGGCCGGGCCGGGATGGGCGGGGGAGTTTCCGCCGACAACGCCACGGCGAGGGTGAGCGCAGGGAGCAGAACGCGAATCAGCATGGGGAGACCTTCCCCGGCGATGCGGCCCTCGGCAAGTCCGTCGCGATGACGGATTGTCCGGGCCCCTCAACTTACCCGCTGGATGCGGTGGGTCTCGGTGCGGCCAGCCAGGTCGATCTTGACGGCGTCGCCTTGCCGGTGGCCGATCAACTGCCGCCCCAAGGGAGACTGCGGCGTGATGGCCATGACTTCTTGCCCTTCGACGGTGACCTCCGTGCCTCCAGCCCGTGGAGCCAGCAAGTAGGCCGACACGATGCCCCGGCGCTCGGTTTCCACGTAGGCTCCGAGGTCGATGGGATCGGTGGCGGAGAAGGCGCGCTGGGTCATCATGCGGACTTGTTGGATCGAGGCCTCGAGTTCGGCCACTTGACGGGCCTGACCCCGGGCGAGGTAGGAAGCCTCCAGTCCGCGTGTATCGTATTTGTTCTCCGCCTTGCTCTGCTCATGGGTGGCCTCGTCGCGCGCCGCACTCGCCGCCTTGAAGTACAGCGAGAGGTCCGCGGTGAGTTTGTCGACGATGTGCTGGATGATGATCGCTTTGTTCATGGGTCTCGGACCGCCTCTCGGGCGGCGGGAAGCGGAGACTAGCCCCCCTTGGGAAAGAAACTCTATCGCCGGCCATCGTTCTCGGTAGGCTGGTGGCGCTATGAGCCATTCCGCTCCCAATTCAACCATGGCCGTGTTCCTGGATCTAGAGAACATCGCGCTTGGAGCCCGAGACGCACGGTTCCCTCGGTTTGACATCCAGAAGGTGTTGGAGCGGTTGCTGCTCAAGGGACACATTGTGGTGAAGAAGGCTTATTGCGATTTCGACCGCTACAAGGAGTTCAAGCGCGACTTGCACGAGGCTGCCTTCGAGTTGATCGAAATTCCGCACCTGCGCATGTCCGGCAAGAATTCGGCCGACATTCGTATGGTCGTAGATGCCTTGGACCTCTGCTACACCAAGGGGCACGTCGACACCTTTGTGATCCTCAGCGGTGATTCCGATTTCTCGCCCCTGGTGTCCAAGCTCCGGGAGAACGACAAGACCGTGATCGGGGTCGGTGTGAAGAATTCCACCTCGGACCTCTTCATCAACAATTGCGACACGTTCATCTACTACGACGATCTGGTCCGCGCGACCCCGTCCCGATCCCGGGTGCGCCCCAAGGCTCCGGTGTCGGCACCGGCGACCGGATCGGTGTCGACCTCATCGACCAAGGCCGCGCCTGTTTCTGCGGTCGACGCCAAGGCGGTATTGCTGGAGAAGACCTTCGATCAGGTGGTTGAGACAGTCGAAGACCTGGCCGAAGAGCGGGATGAAGACGATGTGATCTGGGGTTCCATGATCAAGCAGGCCATCAAGCGCCGGAATCCGGGGTTCAACGAGCGGGCCTGCGGATTCCGTTCGTTCAACGACTTGCTCATCGAGGCCAAGAAGCGCGGGCTCATCGACATGGAGGCCGACGCGAAGAGCGGCGGTTATGTGGTGCGTCCGATTCCCTGAACCGGATCCCATGCGGGCTCGTTCCAGCGGGAGATTCTTGGCTGCCCGGTTGTCTGTCGCCGCCATGAAGGTGTCCCTTTTGACCGCCACGACGGTTGGTCTGATCACTGGGATCACCGCAGGTATGGCGGCCTCGGAGCCCGAGGCGCGGCTTCAGCGCACCGTGCTGGCTGATGGGTTGCGCGAGCCCATTGCACTCGATGTCGCCAGCGATGGCCGTGTGGTGCTGGCCGAGCGTCGGGGTCGGATCGCGGTCTGGGATCCCCAAAGCCTTCGTCTCGAAACGGTGGGCTCCTTGACCGTCTTCTCGGGTCCAGAGGACGGGTTGCTGGGATTGGCGCTGCATCCGGGCTTTGTGACCAATGGATGGGTTTTCTGCTACCACGGCACGCCGGGTGTCCTGGAAAACCGCCTGTCCCGCTTCACGCTTCAGCACGGGCCCGGAGGTGGGGTGCTGGATTTGGCTTCGCAACGCATTCTCCTGCGGGTGCCCACGCGGATTCCCAAGCCCAACCATTCCGGAGGCGGGCTGGCCTTCGATGCGGCCGGTTGCCTCTACCTCGGCACCGGTGACTACACGTATGCGGACCGCTCAGAAGGGTTTGCACCGCTGGATCAGCGTCCCGGACAGGAACTCAACGACTCCGAACGTACGGCCGCCAACACGGCCGACTGGCGTGGGAAAATCCTGCGCATCCACCCGGAGGCCGACGGCACCTACACGATTCCGCTGGGTAATTTGTTTCCGGCGGGAAATCCCAAGGCCTTGCCCGAGATTTACGCCATGGGCTGTCGCAATCCCTTCCGCCTCAGCATCGACCATCCGACCGGCCGGTTGTTCTGGGGCGACGTCGGGCCCGATGCCACCCAACCCGATCCCGCACGCGGCCCGTCGGGCTTCGACGAGTTTCATGTGACGCGCACGGCCGGCAATTTCGGTTGGCCCTATTTCATTGCCGACAATCGGCCGTATCGCCGCTTCGACTTTGCCACCCGGGTGTCGGGGGAGCCGTGGAACCCGGAGAAGCCGATCAACGAGTCTGCGTTCAACACGGGACTGAGCGACTTGCCGCCGGCCCGACCGGCTTTCCTGTGGTATCCGCCGGGGCCCTCGGCGCGGTGGCCCGAGGTGGGCTCCGGACCTCGCTCCGCCATGGCGGGTCCGACCTACCACTTTTCCGCCGGCCTAAAATCTCCAGTCAAACTGCCCGCGGCGTGGGATGGGGCCACCTTCTTGATGGACTGGGAGCGTGGTTGGATTCTTGGGGCCTGGTTGGATGCCGAGGATCGGATCACCCGGTTGAAGCCGCTTCTGCCTGGGCAGAAGTTCCGACGCCCTATCTGCCTTCAGTTGGGCCCCGATGGAGCCCTCTATTTGATCGAGTGGGGCAGTCGTTGGTCGGACAACACCGACGCGGCATTGGTTCGGGTGTCGGCGTCAGCGGAATGATGGCGACGTCCCCTTGGTTGATTCTCACTCGGGGTGCTTCAACGGAGCCGGGTGGGAGA
>CAMATE010000144.1 GCA_945861075.1 Akkermansia muciniphila | reverse complement strand
TCGGGTTGGTCGCCGACTCGTTGCGCTTGGTTCAACCGACCAACGGTGGAACGCCAGAAACGGTGTTGGACCGTGTGGACTATGACGGTGTGGCTCCTTGGCCGAGTAGCGCTTTGGGAACCAACCAGTCGCTGCAGCTCATCGACGCCCGTCAGGATCGCAACCGTCCGGGCAACTGGACGGTGGCAACGACCTTCCAGGGAAGCCGCACGGTGCTGGGTTTCACCGATACGTGGAAATACTTCCAGGATGGAGCCCCGGCCGGTGGCACCAACTGGCTGACGCCTGCATTCAATGATGCCGCCTGGCCCAGCGGCGGCGGGCTCTTGCATGTGGAGTCGGCGGCGCTGGCGACCAACAAGACCACGACACTGACCTTGGGGCAGTTGGCCTACTATTTCCGTCGAAAGGTCACGATTCCCGCCCTCACCGCCGGCGTGTCGGTTCAGTTCCGGGTGATGTTGGACGATGGGTATGTGCTGTGGGTCAATGGCCGAAAGGCGCATTTCCTCGGCATGGATGATGCCGTGGTGACTCACGAAACCCCTGCCAACCGCACCGTCGGTGATGCCGCTATCGAAGGTCCGTTCACCTTGCCTTCGGAGTTCCTGGTGCCGGGTGAAAACACCTTCGCGGTTGAGGTGCATCAGTCCAACCTGTCGAGCTCGGACGTCGTGTTCGGGTTGGAGATGACCCTGGAAGGAGGGGGCTCTGTGTCAGCCACCCCGGGGGCGGCCAATACGGTGTCATCGGTCCTGCCGGAGTTTCCGACGCTGCGCATCAACGAGGTGTTGCCGCGCAATGTGCTGGGGCTTCGAGACTGGAGCGGCACGGCCGAGCCGTGGCTGGAGTTGATCAACACGGGCGATGCACCGGTTTCTCTGGATGGGCTTTTCCTGACGGACATGGTCGACGGATCCGTCCCTTGGGGATTCCCGCCTGCGGCCTCGATTCCGCCGGGCGGATTCCGCGTCGTTTTTGTTGATGGTGACACGCTGCAGAATACGACCGCGGAATGGCACACATCCTTCCGATTACCGTCCACGCCGGGAACTCCGTTCCAGATACAGCTCGGTCGCAATATTGGAGGTATTCCACAGGCCGTGGATGTCTTCCGGGGCATGGTGGATGCCGCCAATGACCGTTCCTGGGCGCTTCAAGTTGACGGCGATCCGG
Source organism: Akkermansia muciniphila (assembly GCA_945861075.1). Taxonomy (GTDB): domain Bacteria; phylum Verrucomicrobiota; class Verrucomicrobiia; order Limisphaerales; family UBA9464; genus SXXZ01. The sequence goes on along the minus strand of CAMATE010000144.1, from coordinate 7,660 downwards.
CGACGGGTTCGTTGGGGACTCCGACTCCGGGAGCGGTCAATCGGGCCGTATCGGCTCCGCGCCTGGAGCTTTCAGGGTTCATGGCTGATAGTACTCTGAAACTGGTGTTGCGAGGGTCTTTGGGGCGCCGCTATCGCTTAGAGCGCGGTGGGGTTCTGGGGACTTGGAGCCCTATTCAGGAAGTGAGTGTCAGCGCCGAGAGCACGATGCTGAGCGATCCGGGATCCGAAGGCAGCGCGAGTCGCTTCTACCGGGTCGTGGACATCACTCCGCCGTGAGTGGCTTCAAACCGTAAACCGCATTCTCAACGACAGGTTTGAGGTCCCTGTGTGAATCTCTGACATCATGCGCATTCAACGAGCTGGTGGATGGGTTTGCTGGTGGGTCTGGTTCGTGGCCGCTTTGGCGGTTTCAGGCTCCGACCGCCTCACACCCACACTTGTCTCCGAGGCGATTTTCGCCCCGGAGGCCCGTCACAACCATGCCTCCTGCGTGGTGGAGGCTTCCGACGGGACGTTGTTGGTGGCGTGGTTCAACGGGTCCGGGGAGCGTCAGGCCGATGACGTGAAGCTTCAGGCCTCGCGTCGTCGGCAGGGGTCCCGTTCTTGGGACCCCCGCTTCACCCTCTGGGACACACCGGGATTCCCGGACTGCAATCCTTCCCTCCATGTGGATGCGCAGGGTCGCTTGTGGCTCTTCCATGCCGTGATTCTGGCCAACACGTGGGAATCGACGTTGTTGCAGGCGCGGGTGAGTTCCCGGTGGCGGACTCGCGGACCGGTACGTTGGGACGGCATGGAGCCGGTCTTGTTGGCCCCCGGCGAAGATTTTCTTCAAATCCTGAATGGCCAGTTGCCTCGGTTGCAGCTGGAGCGCTCCCGACCGGATCTGACGTCCAGGCAGCGGGAGGAAGTGTCCGAATTCATGGAGGGCATCCACCTGGGTGCTACCAATCGGCTCTATCGCCGGCTGGGTTGGATGCCGAGGGCCCACCTCACGACGATTGGCGGACGCTGGATGTTGCCCCTGTACCATGATGGTTACTCCGTTTCGATGGTGGCGCTCTCGGACGATCAGGGCCGAACCTGGCGGCCTTCCGCCCCCATTGTGGGATTGGGGAATGTTCAGCCTAGTCTGACCGTTCGCCGGGATGGTTCCGTGGTGGCCTGGATGCGTGACAATGGTCCGCCACCCCACCGGTTGCTGCGTGCCGAATCGACAGACCGTGGTGAAACCTGGACGCCGGCGGTCGACTCGGAGATCCCCAATCCGGGATCCGGTGCTGAGGTGCGCGTGTTGCGGTCGGGAGAATGGATCTTTATCGGAAACGACGTCGAAAATGGCCGTCACTCATTGGCCGTTTGGATGAGCCAGGATGAAGGGGAGACGTGGGCCTTCCGCAGACGGTTGGTTGAGGTGCAAGCGGGGCAGGGATCGTTTTCTTACCCGTCCCTCCTCGAGGCCCGCGATGGATGGCTTCATGCGACTTGGAGCGAGGCGATGGGCGGCCGCGAAACCATTCGTCATGCGCGCTTCAATCGGGCATGGATCCGCTCCGCGGGTCAGTATCCGTAAGGAATACGTCGGCTCGGGTTGGAAAAGGGGCTTCTATAGGGGTTTGTTGCATTCTCCGGTTCGCTCTTGTGTTTGCCGCCTTGATCTCAATCATCTCGCCCAACTTATGAGCTTGCAGATCCAGCCCAAACCAGAAGAACAACAGCCATCGGCCGATCTCACGTTGTCCGTCCTGACCTGGCTGGAAGAGAACAAGAAGACGCTGGGCATTGGAATTGCCGTGGTTTCCGCCGTGGTGGTGACCTTGATCGTGCAGAAGAATCTCCACGCGTCGGCTGAGGCTGAGGCCAATCAAGCCCTTTTGGCCACCTTGAGCGCCGGCTCCAAGACGGGCGGACCGACCGCCGCAGACCTCTCCAAGGTTGCCTCGCAACACTCTGGAACCGCCGCGGCTGAACGCTCGGAATTCCTGGCGGCCACCAAGTTGTTCGAAGATGGCAAGTATGCTGAAGCCCAGAAGGCTTTTGAGACTTTCAATCAGTCCCATGCCGACAGTCTGCTGGGTGGAGCGGCGACCTATGGAGTGGCCAGCGCTCTGGATGCCCAGAACAAAGCGGCCGACGCCGTCTCGGCTTACGCTCGGTTCATTTCCGGTTTTGCCACCGATCCCTTGGTGCCTCAGGCCCGCTTGTCCAAGGCGTTGATCCACGAATCCCAGAAGCAGTATTCCGAAGCCGTTGCCTTGTATGATGATGTCTCCAAGGACACCACCAGCATGGCGGCCCAAGAGGCTTCCACCCGCAAGGCAGCGTTGATTCAGGCTCATCCGGAATTGATCCCGGCGGTGACCAATGCCCCTGCAGCCAAGCCGGCAGTGAAACCGGTTCCGTGAGGTGTTACCGGATCGTTTCATCGGTTTTGGCATCGAGTCCGGTCTCACCTAAATGAACATTTCAATCATCGGCACCGGATACGTTGGACTGGTGACCGGGGCCTGCTTTGCAGATGTCGGCCACACAGTCATTTGCGTCGATTCTGACCGCGAAAAGGTTCGACGCCTGCAAGGCGGGGAAATCCCCATCTTCGAGCCGGGTTTGGAAGCCTTGGTGCATCGGACGGTCGCGGCCGGGCGTTTGAGTTTCACGTCGTCCACGGCGGAAGGCGTGGCGGGTTCCGAGGCGGTGTTCATCGCCGTCCCGACGCCGCCGCAGCCCGATGGTTCCGTCGATCTCAGTTTCATCGAAGGGGTGGCTCGGGAAATCGCCGGGTGCCTGACGGGCTACCGGGTCATTGTCGACAAGAGCACGGTCCCGGTGAAGACCGCGGAGAAGGTGGCTGAGACCATCAAGCGCTACCGGAAGACCGATGCCGATTTCGATGTGGTGAGCAATCCGGAGTTCTTGCGGGAAGGCTTTGCCATCGACGACTTGATGAAGCCCGACCGTGTGGTCGTTGGAACTTCCAGTGAACGGGCGGCCGCTAAGATGCGGGAAATCTACGAGCCCTTCCGGGCGCCGATCATCGTGACCGACGCCAATTCGGCCGAATTGATCAAGCATGCGGCCAATTCCTTCCTCGCGCTGAAGATCAGCTACGCCAACGCCCTGTCGGTGATTTGTGAGGCCAGTGGCGCCAACGTGCAGGAAGTGACCCGGGGCATGGGGCTGGATGCCCGCATCGGCACGCGATTCCTGCAGGCCGGTCTCGGTTTCGGTGGCTCGTGCTTTCCCAAGGACCTGAGCGCCTTTATCAAGATCAGCGAGCAGTTGGGGTACGATTTCCGCCTGCTCAAGGAGGTTCAGCGGATCAATGCCACGCAGATGGAGCGGTTCCATCAAAAGATCACCGACACGCTGTGGGTGCTGAAGGAGAAGCACATCGGTGTGTTGGGGTTGACCTTCAAGCAGAACACCGATGACGTGCGCAATTCGCCGTCCATCGACCTCTGCCATCGCATGCTGGCCGACGGTGCACGGTTGCGGGTGCACGATCCCAAGGGCATGGAAAAAGCCCGGGCATTCTTTCCCGCGGGTGCGGCCGTGGAGTATGTTGCCGAGGCGGAAGCCGTGGCGGCAGGCTGCGATGCACTGGTGATTGCCACCGAGTGGTCCGAGTTTGGTCGGCTCGACTGGGCTCGCATCAAGTCGTCCATGGCGACAGCCATTGTCTTTGACGGCCGGAATTTGTTGGATCCGGCGGAAATGAAGCAACTGGGCTTCTTGTATCGCAGCATCGGGCGCTGAAGCCGGGCCGCTCAGCGGTTTTAAGACGGTTCAAATCAGGTTATGAAAATCCTCGTGACCGGCGCGGCCGGATTCATTGGTTTCCACACCGCCGAGTTGCTGCTCGGTCGGGGTGATGAGGTGATCGGACTCGATAATCTCAACGACTACTACGACGTCAGCCTCAAAGAGGCTCGTTTGGCCCGACTGCAACGGCACCCAGGATTCCGCTTCCACCGGTTGGACTTGTCGGATCGTGCCGGCATGGAGGCGCTCTTCGCGCAGGAAAAACCCCAGCGGGTCATCCATTTGGCCGCGCAGGCTGGAGTCCGGTATTCGATTCAAAATCCGCACGCCTACGTGGATTCCAACCTCGTGGGTTTCATGAACATTCTGGAGGGATGTCGCCACCACGGTGTGGAGCATCTCGTGTATGCGTCGTCGTCTTCGGTTTATGGTGCCAACACGACCATGCCTTTCAGCGTGCACCACACGGTGGATCATCCGTTGAGCCTGTACGCCGCTACCAAGAAGGCCAACGAGTTGATGGCGCACACGTACAGTCACTTGTACCGTTTGCCGACCACGGGTTTGCGATTCTTCACGGTGTACGGCCCCTGGGGACGCCCGGACATGGCCATGTTCCTCTTCACGAAGGCGATCCTGGCCGGCCAACCCATCGAGGTGTTCAACCACGGGAAGATGCGGCGGGATTTCACTTACATCGACGACATCGTCCAAGGCGTGGTCCGTACCTGCGACCGCGTGGCTCCGGTGAATCCCGAGTGGAACGGGGCTGCGCCCGACCCGGGCACCAGTTCCGCACCCTACCGCATTTACAACATTGGCAACAATCAGCCGGCCGAATTGCTCCATGTCATCGATTGTCTGGAGAAGACCATCGGAAAGACCGTGGAGAAGCGCTCGCTGCCCATGCAGGCCGGCGACGTGCCGGCGACCTACGCCGATGTGGAAGACCTCACTGAGGCGGTGGGTTTCAAGCCTGCCACGCCGATTGAAGTGGGCATTGAGCGGTTCGTCGCCTGGTACCGCGAATACTACGGCATCGGCCGCTGAATCCGTCATGGGCGCTTGTGTCATTGAAGTGGCCGCTGGATTGGTTGAGCGCGATGGACAAATCCTCATCACCCAGCGCAAGGCCGGTTCCCACTTGGCGGGGTTGTGGGAGTTTCCGGGAGGCAAGCGGGAGGCGGGCGAGAGTTGGGAAGACTGCCTGATCCGGGAGTTGCAGGAGGAATTGGCCATCACCGTGAGGGTGGGCGAACTCCGGCACGAGACAGTGCACCATTACCCGGAGAAATCGGTGCATCTGCGATTCTATGCGGCGGGGTTGATTTCCGGGGAACCGCGCGCCATCGACTGTGCGGCCGTGGCTTGGGTTTCACCCAAAGACCTTTCGGGTTACGCGTTTCCTGAGGCGGATCGCGAGTTGGTGGCTCAATTGGCTCGATGAGGGTTTTGTCTCCGTTCTGGAATAGGCGGACGGATCCGCATGGCATCGTTTGCCCACGAAGCAAAGCAGGACCATCCTCAGCGCGTGGCGAAGGATCAGAACAAGTCTCCCGGAGCATCGGAGTTCATCCGCATCCAAGGAGCGCGGGAGCATAATCTGCGGAACATCTCCGTGGATATTCCGCGCGGGAAATTTGTGGTGGTGACTGGTGTCAGCGGTTCCGGCAAGAGCACGCTCGCTTTCGATATCCTCTTTGCCGAAGGGCAGCGCCGGTTTTTGGACTCAATGAGCGCCTACGCGCGCCAGTTCGCCGATCCCATGTCCCGACCGGAGGTGGACCTCATCACGGGCCTGCCTCCGTCGGTCAGCATCGAGCAGGGGACCACCCGCGGTGGCGGCAAGAGCACGGTATCCACCGTGACCGAGGTCTACCATTTCATCCGGTTGCTCTATGCCCGATTGGGCGTCTTGCAGTGCCCAGATTGTGGTGTTCCTGTGGAGGCGCAGACCCGGGAAGAATTATTGGTCACTTTGGATGACGCGGCGCGGCGGCGAGGGCCGTTGACGCTCTTGGCCCCGGTGATCCGAAACCGCAAGGGCTTCCACAGCGAGGTGGCGGAATGGGCCCGTCAGCGGGGGTATGCAGAATTGCGGGCTGACGGCCGGTTGGTTCCCGCGGATGAGAACTTCCGGCTCGACCGTTTCAAGGAGCACGACGTGGAGGTGGTGACCAGTGTTTTCAGGGCGGGCGATGCCTCCGAGGTTCGCTTCCGCCAAATCGAGGAAGCCCTTGAAGTGGGCAAGCACACCCTCTTCGCACTCGATCGCAAGGGACACTTGACCGTTCATTCGGACGAGCGGGGTTGCCCGAAATGCCGACGTTCGTTCCCACCGCTGGATCCCAAGAACTTCAGCTACAACTCCAGCCAAGGCTGGTGTCTGCAATGCCGAGGTTTCGGCGAATTGTTCCATTTGCCCGATGTGGAGCGTGGGGCCAATGCCGATGCGGTCGAGGAGTCTTGGTACAGTTGGGCCGAATCCCGCGAAACATGCCCGTCTTGCCAGGGAGCCCGCCTGAATCCGGTCGCGCGTGCGGTGCGATTGCCACTGGGCGAAGCGCTGTCCGGTCAGCCGACGGTCGAGGAGATGGGGCGATGGTCCGTCGAGGAGGCTCGCGCTTGGTTTGACGCCCTTCGGCCGGTGGGTCGGGCCGCCGAGATTGCCCGCGACATCTTGCCGGAAATTCGCGAGCGCCTGAAGTTCCTGGGTGAAGTGGGGTTGGGTTACCTGCAATTGAGCCGCAGCGTGACGACTCTGAGCGGTGGTGAAGGACAGCGCATCCGCTTGGCGGCCCAGCTGGGTTCCAATCTCAGTGGAGTGCTGTACGTGCTCGATGAGCCCACGATCGGCCTTCATGCCCGCGACAATCATCAATTGTTAGACGCCCTGGAAAAACTCCGAGCCCGAGGCAATTCGCTCGTGGTGGTGGAACACGATGAAGACACCATGCGCCGTGCCGATTGGATCCTGGACTTGGGGCCGGGTGCGGGCGTTCGCGGCGGCCAGGTTATCGCCGCTGGCACCTTGCAAGATCTCCTGCGGCATCCGGACTCCGTGACAGGTCACTGTCTTCGAGAGCACCCACCGCGCCCGGCCCGCGGTGAGCGGCGTCCCGTTGAAGTGGCCGGCGTGCGGAAGTCGCGCAGCAAGGCGGCGAAGGCGGTCGCTTCCGAGGGGGCGCTCGAATGGTTGACGGTGCATCGGGCGCGCTTGAACAACCTCAGGGATGTCACCGTGTCCTTTCCTTTGGGGCGCTTGGTTGTTGTGACCGGGGTGAGCGGGTCAGGCAAGAGCACGCTGGTGAAGGAGTGCTTGGTACCGGGGGTTCGGGCCGTGCTGGCTGGCGAAGATGAAAAGAAAACGCGGGGCTTGGCCGGCGGCGTCAGCGGTCTGGGAACCCTGCGCGCCGTCCATGAAGTGGATCAGACTCCTATTGGTCGCACGCCTCGTTCCACTCCGGCGACTTATGTGGGGTTCTTCGACGACATCCGCGCCTTGTTCGCCCAGGTGCCCGAAGCGCGGATGCGTGGTTACGGCCCGGGGCGCTTCAGTTTCAATTCGGCTCAAGGTCGATGCCCCCATTGCGAAGGAGCCGGAGTGGTGAAGATGGAAATGAACTTCCTGCCCACTGCCTCGGTGAACTGCGAGGCCTGTGGTGGAAAACGTTTCAATGCGGGTACGCTCGAGATTCGATACCAAGGCAAGTCGATCGCCGAGGTGTTGCAGTTGTCCGTGGCGGAGGGCATCGAGTTCTTCGCCCACCAACACCGTCTTCGTCGTCCGCTGGAGGCCCTGAGGGATACCGGGTTGGAATACCTTCAGTTGGGTCAAATCAGTCCGACCTTGAGTGGTGGCGAGGCTCAGCGGATCAAGTTGGTGACCCACTTGC
>CAMATE010000143.1 GCA_945861075.1 Akkermansia muciniphila | reverse complement strand
ATTCGGATGCCCATGGATGCCAAAGACCCCGCAGTAATGCTTCGGATGGTGTTGCACGAGACGCGGGGAGAGTCCGGAAGCGGGCGTCGAAGGCAAAGGGCTTTTTTTGCGGAATGCGCTTTGCTGGGTTGCGCCGGGGTGGGGCTGGCGCTCGTCGCTCAGGCTCCGTCATCCCAGGGTCAACACAACCAACCATCCAACGGTTTTGAGGCCAAAACCCGGACTCTCATCGGATGCGGCGGCAAACCTCAGGCCAATCGCTCAGCCAGATGTTCGGCCAATTGGCCGGTGGTCTGGCGGAGGCGTTGGCTCAACAGGCGGGCGATGCGTGTCAGGAATTTGCAGGCCAGACGCGGCTGGGTGTCCAAGAGCCGATCGAACTCCTGGCGTGACATCACCAGCAACCGAACATCGGTGTCGGCAATCACTTTCGCTGAGCGCGGCTCTCGATCGACCACAGACATCTCCCCGAAGGATTTGTCCGCTCCGAGGTGTCCAACCAAGGGTTGGGTTCCATCGGGAGCGGATTTGAACACGGCCAATCGACCTCGGATGATGATGGCCATGAAAGACTCGCCATCTCCCTCGTTGCAAATCACGTCTCCCTTGCTGGCCGAGTAGCCCTTCAGGAATTCGGCCAGATCCAGCAAGTCCTTGCGTTCGAAACTGAACGACCAGGCGGATTGCTCCAGCAGGTTGGCGCGTTCGGGGGCGCTCAAGCCATCTTGTCTCAAGGGGGATTGGGTGGAATTCATGATGAGTAGAAGTGGATGATTCTGGTTAAGAACTCATCAAAAACAAACGCCAAAGACAGTTTACAATTGTAATTGGTTGCTTGTTTTGAAGCGTAACTGTGGTTTTTGGGTGGTCAGATGGCGACCAGTGTGTGGGTTTCTTTGGACGATTTGTTTCCGGATGGTCCTGCTGGCGGAGAAACGGGCCTTCAGGCAAGGTGGTCGTGACCACTTGCCTATGAAGTTCCAATATCGCCTTGCCTTGGCCCTTGCCCTGGCTGGAAGAGTCGTCGCCGCGGAGACGGCCGTCCCCACCAGCCTGCTGCAGTTGGCCGATCCGAACCTGGAAGTTACCGTCTGGGCCTCGACCCCGATGCTCAAGAACCCAACGAACCTCGATTTCGACCCTCAGGGGCGGATCTGGGTCGCTGAAGGGGTGAATTACCGCGGCCACTACAACCGTCAACCGGCCGGCGATCGCATCGTCATCCTGGAGGATTCGGACGGGGACGGCGTCGCCGACAAGCAGAGCGTGTTCGTGCAGGAACCGGCGCTCCGGGCGCCCATGGGCGTGGCGGTCATCGGCAACAAGGTGGTCGTTTCGATGGCTCCGGATGTGATCGTCTACACCGACGTCAACGGCGACCGGAAGTTTGATCCCGCGGTCGACAAGCGCGAGGTGATCCTCACTGGATTCCACGGCAAGAGCCACGACCACACCATCCACAGCGTCACCGTGGGTCCCGATGGTCAGTGGTACTGGAACGCCGGCAATTGCGGGGCGATGTTCACTGACCGTTCGGGCAAGACCTTTCGCATCGGCAGCGCTTACAACCCGGGCAACGCCGAACTGGGCTGGCATCCGACCCAGATCGCGGGCCAGAAGAGCGATGACGGTCATGTGTGGATCGGTGGCTTCGCCGCTCGCATGAATCCCGATGGCTCGGGTGTGCACATCATCGGCCACAATTTCCGCAACAGTTACGAGCAGACGGTCACCTCTTATGGCGATGTCTTCCAGAACGACAACGATGATCCTCCGGCTTGCCGCACCGCCTTCTTGATGGAGTACGGCAATGCCGGCTTCTGCTCGCTCGATGGCCAACGCTCTTGGGGAGCCGACCGCCGACCGGGGCAGAGCACCCCGACGGCCGAGTGGCGTCAGGAAGACCCGGGTTCGATGCCCGCGGGTGATGTGTACGGGGGCGGTTCGCCGACGGGTATCGCCTTCTATGAAGACGGTGCGCTGGGCCAGAAATACCGCGGCTTACTGCTGAGCTGCGAGCCGGGCCGCAACGTCGTCTTTGGCTACTTGCCCAAACCCGACGGAGCCAACTTCAAGCTCGAGCGCTTCAACTTCCTGACCAGTAATGCGGAGGGAAATTATTCCGGTACCGACTTCAAGGGCGGCAGCCGCGGTGAGCAGACCCTCAAGGTGATGTTCCGCCCCAGCGATGTGGCTGTCGGGCCGGACGGAGCCATTTACGTGACCGATTGGTTCGACGCCCGGGTGGGTGGTCATGCCGACTGGGATGAAACCACCTCGGGAACGATTTACCGCATCGCTCCGAAGGGGTTCCGCTCCAAGGTGCCGCAGGCCCAGTTCGACACGCTCGACGGGGCGCTCGCTGCCCTGAAGAGCCCGTCGGTCAACATCCGCGGTACGGCTCAGGAGGCTGTGCTCAAGCACGGCGACAAGGCCGTGAAACCACTGGTGCGTTTACTCAAAGATGAGAACGCCTTCGTCCGGGCCCGGGCCGTTTGGTTGCTGGCCCGCTTGGGCAAGTCGGGCCAGAAGCCTGTGGAGTCCCTGCTGAAGGATTCGGATCCGCAGATGCGCATCGTGGCCTTCCGCGCTCTGCACCGGACTCGCAAAGCGTTGCCGGAACAAACCGCATCGCTGGCCAAGGATCCGTCTCCGGCCGTCCGACGCGAGGTGGCGCTGGCGCTGCGCGACCTGCCTCTCGAACAAACCCAAGGTCTGTTCCTCACCCTGGCCAAGGGTATCGATGGATCCGACCGGACCCTGCTCGAGGCTTGGGGCGCCGGAGCTGCGGGCCAGGAGTCGGCCTTGTACGACCAGGTCAAACCCGTGCTCAACGATCCCAATCCGTTGCGCTGGTCGCCTGCTTTCGCCGCCATTGCTTGGCGCTTACACCCGCCGCAATCCATCGGGGATTTCCGCACCCGCGCTTTGTCGACGAATCTGGACCTGGCCGCCCGCAAATCGGCCCTCACGGCCATCGGCTTCAACACCGTCCCGGCGGCCTCGACGGCCATGTTGGACGTTGCCGCCAAGGCCGACGGTGTCATCAAGGCGGAGGCCATCTGGTGGCTCATGAATCGCAAAGACAATGTCTGGAAGAATCATGGCTTGGCCGCACCGCTCAAGGCTCGTGGCATTTACGATCCGGAGGCGGTGGAGTTGATCTCGGCCACCATTCCGCAGGCCGAGAAGCCGTCCTTCTCCGTGGCCGATGTGGCGGCACTGAGTGGTTCAGTTGCGCGCGGGCAAGAGCGTTTCAATGCGATCTGCTCCAGTTGTCACCGTGTGGGCAACAGTGGTGTGGAATACGCTCCCAATCTCACGGGTTGGGCCAAGCGCCAGACGGCTGAGGTGTTCTTCAACTCGGTCATCAATCCGAGTGCCGACATTGCCAGCGGTTTCAGCGGCACCTTGCTCAAGGCCAAGGACGGAACGGAAATCCATGGCGTGGTGGTCAGCGAGGGAGATCCAGTGGTCATCCAGAGCGCAGCGGGCTTGGTGCAATCGGTGCCCAAGAACCGGATCGCCGAACGCAAGGGCTTGGGTCGCTCACTGATGATGAGCGCGGATCAATTGGGTCTGAAGGCTCAGGATTTGGCCGACCTTCATGCGTTCCTGAAGAACCAGTAATGGGTTTCACCAATCGCTTGTCGTCGCCGTCGCCGGACTCCTCTGGCGACGGCGTTTCCTTTTTCCGGCACGCTCACACGCATGCATCTCATCCTGAGTGCTCCCGAAAACCGGATCTTCCTCGAGCAGGAGGTGGTTCGCGCATTGCCCGCAGCGGTCCTGGAACCGGTGGGCGATTCCATGCTGGCGTTGAAAGCGCCCGGATCGTGGGTCGAGACTTGTGCGGCGGTGGGTCTCACGGCCTTTGCACGCCAATGGCTGCCTGATGCGCGAACGTTTCCGGTGCCCTCCATTCGTGCGGCTGCTGAGAATTTGGTCACGGAGCTCATCGGATGCCTGCCCGACGGTGCCCCGTGGCGCCTGCATGTTGAACCTCGCTTCGGAATCGCGGAAGCCGGACGGCACCGTTGTGAACTGATCCGCGATGCGGTCATCGAGCAGTTGCGCAAGCGGAGACGCTCGTTGCTGCGAGGCTTGGATGCGGTGCCCAAGGCGAGCGCAGGGGAGGCGGCCGCGTTATTGGGAGCCTGTCCCTTGTTTCAGCCGGAGGAGTCGCTCGTCCAACTGCTGCTGACTTCGCTGGAGGTGGGTTTTCTGTCGGTGCTGCCCGCTCCAGGACCCTCCGCTGCGATGGGTTGGATCAGCCCGTTTCCCCAAGGCGAAGTGCCCGTGGCCGTGGACAAGGCGGCCCCCAGTCGGGCCTTTGCCAAGCTGGCCGAATCGGAGCTGCGCATGGGCCGAAGGATCGCAGCAGGAGAAACTTGCGTGGACCTCGGTGCGGCTCCCGGGAGCTGGACCTATCAACCCGTCCAGCGCGGAGCCCGGGTGATCGCCGTGGACCGCTCCCCGCTGCGGGATGACCTCATGCGCAGCCCGCGTGTCACCTTCCATCAAGGAGACGCATTCCGATTCGTGCCCGAGACTCCAGTGGATTGGCTGCTGTGTGACGTGATCGCCGCGCCGGAACGCAGCATCGGACTGGTGCTGGAGTGGGTGCGCGAACGCCGCTGCCGGCACTTCGTGGTGACCATCAAGTTCAAGGGACAGGAAGACTACGCCCAGCTCGATGTCCTCAAGCGCGAGATGCCGCGTTGGGTGGAGTCCTTCCAGTTGCTGCACCTGTGCGCCAATAAAAACGAAGCCTGCGTCTTCGGGACCGTGGGCAACGGTCCACTGAAGAACGCAGGCTGAGCGATTCCCGAAGGGGCGGGCCTGATCGGGCCATGGGGCACCCTGAGGCGCCCAACCATTAGGCGCGCAACCGGGCCAACAAGTCTTTGCTCTCGACGGTTTCTCCGACCGAGCACAGCAGTTCGGCGACGACTCCATCGACGGGTGCTGTGACCGTGGTCTGCATCTTCATGGCTTCCATCATCATCAGGCGGTCTCCCTTGGCGACCTTTTGGCCGACGGAGACAGCGATGCTGGTCACCAGGCCAGGGATGGGAGCGCCAATTTGCAGCGCATCGGCGAGGTCCGCCTTCGGACGGGTCTTGGTTTGCGGGGTGACCTTCTTGTCGGCGATGAACGCCTCGCGCGTCATGCCGTTGAGCTCGAAGCTGATCGTGCGACGACCGTCCTTGTCGGGTTCACTGACGTTGATCAATCGAATCACCAGCGATTTGCCGGACTCGATTTCCACGCTGATTTCCTCGCCCCGGCGCAATCCGTAGAAGAAGGCCGGCGTGGGCAGCACGCTGACGTCGCTGTACTGCGTGAGGTGCTTGGCGAATTCGGCAAAGACGGCCGGGTACATCAGGTGCGAGTACAAGTCGTCCTCTGTCGCCTCCCGGCGCAGTTTGTCGGAAAGCTCCCGACGCAACTTGTCGAGGTGGACCGGTTCGGCGCGGTTGCCGGTGCGTCCGGCCTTGAAGGCGGCCTGGGCTTCCTTGAAGCGCTTCTCGCCCAGAACCACCTTTTGGACCGCCTCGGGAAAGCCGTTCTGCGGCCAACCGAGCCCGCCACCCAGCATGTCGATGACACTTTCAGGAAAGGAGGTGGATCCGGGTTCGAGATTCACGACATCCGCCGGGCGGATGCCTTTGCTGAAGCAGAAGAGCGCCATGTCGCCCACGACCTTGCTGGAGGGCGTCACCTTCACGATGTCGCCGAAGAGCTCATTCACCTCGGCGTAGGTCTGGGCGATCTCGGGCCACCGGTGCGAAACCCCCATGCTGGCGGCCTGCTCTTTGAGGTTCGTGTACTGGCCGCCGGGCATTTCATGGATGTACACCTCAGCCGAGCCGGTCTTCGGGGCGGTGTCGAAGGGTGCGTAGTATTCGCGGACTTTCTCCCAGTAGTCGGAGAAGCTGTTGAGCGCCTCGAGGTTGAGCTTCGTGTCGCGCGGTGTGTTTTGCAGCGCGGCCACCACCGAGTTGAGGTTGGGCTGCGAGGTGCTGCCGCTCATGGATGCGAGCGCCAAATCCACCACGTCGACCCCGGCGTCGCTCGCCCGCAGAATGCTAGCGGCGTTGATGCCGCTGGTGTCATGGGTGTGGAAGTGGATGGGGATGCCCACCTCGTCCTTCAGCGCCTTGACCAGCTTCTGAGCGGCGTAGGGTCGGCACAGACCGGCCATGTCCTTGATGGCCAGGATGTGTGCGCCCATGCGCTCCAATTCCTTGGCTAGCTTGATGTAATACTTGAGCGAGAAGGTGTCGCGGCGGCTGTCTAGGATGTCTCCGGTGTAGCACAAGGCCCCCTCGCACAGAGCGTGCGTGTCCTGCACGGCGTCCATGGCCACGCGCAAGTTGGGCAAGTAGTTGAGCGAGTCGAAGATGCGGAAGATGTCCATGCCCGAGGCGGCCGCATGCTTCACGAAGCCGGCCACCACATGATCCGGGTAGTTGGAATAGCCCACCGCATTGGAACCCCGGAAGAGCATCTGGAAACACACGTTCGGGATTTTCTCGCGCAACTGGCGCAGGCGTTCCCAGGGGTCTTCACTGAGGAAACGCATGGCCGTGTCGAAGGTGGCTCCGCCCCACATTTCCAGTGAGAACAAGCCAGTCTTGGCGTCACCCACGCTGCGCGCCAGCGCATCGGAGCAGGCGAGCATGTCGAAGCTGCGGACCCGCGTGGCCATGAGCGACTGGTGGGCATCACGGAAGGTGGTGTCGGTGATGAGCAGGCGTTTCTGCTTCAGCGTCCACTCGGCGAATTTCTTTGGGCCCAGTTCGAGCAGCAGGTCGCGGGTGCCCTTGGGCAGCGGGGTGGCCAGATCGGTCTTGGGCAGCGGTGCCGGGTCGAAGGACTTGGCAGGCTTGTACCCCTTGGAATGCGGGTTGCCGTTGACGATGACGTTGCCCAGGAAGTTGAGCAGCTTGGTGGCCCGGTCCTTGCGGCTGCGGAAGGCGAAGAGTTCCGGCGTGGTGTCGATGAGCGTGGTCGTGGCCTGACCCGCGCGGAACTGCGGATGGAGGATGACGTTCTCGAGGAAGGGGATGTTGGTTTTGACCCCGCGGATCCGGAACTCCGAGAGCGCCCGGTCCATGCGGTTCATGGCGATCTCGTAGGACTGTCCTGAGGCAATCACCTTCACGAGCATCGAGTCGTAGAAGGGGGTGATGACTGAGCCCGAATAGCCCATGCCACCATCGAGACGAATTCCGAAACCACCGGGCGAGCGGTAGGCCAAGATCTTGCCGTAATCGGGGGTGAATTTGTTCTCCGGGTCTTCGGTGGTGACTCGGCACTGGATGGCGTAGCCGTTTCGGGGCACCTGATTTTGCACCGGCATTCCCACCTCCTTGGAGTGCAGCGCATGGCCTTGGGCGATGAGGATTTGGGCCCGCACAAGGTCCAAGCCGGTGATGACTTCCGTCACCGTGTGCTCCACTTGGATGCGGGGGTTCATCTCGATAAAGAACCACTCGTGGCGGTCGAGATCGTAGAGGAACTCGACCGTGCCCGCGTTGTTGTAGCGGATCTCCCGGGCCAATCGGGCGGCCGCATCGCAGAGTTCCTGGACGATATTCTCGGGCAGTCCGAAGGACGGGGCTACCTCGACGACCTTCTGGTGGCGGCGCTGCACGGAGCAGTCGCGCTCGAAGAGGTGGATGACGTTGCCATGGCTGTCGCCCAGGATTTGAACTTCGATGTGTTTGGCTCTGGGGATGTACTTTTCCAGGAAGACCGCCGGATTGCCGAAGGCGCGTTCGGCTTCGCCTTGGGCTTCATCGAGAAGACCGGATAGTTCCGACTCCTTCTTGACCACCCGCATGCCGCGGCCGCCGCCGCCAAAAGCCGCCTTGATGATGAGCGGGAAGCCGATCTTGCGCGCGGCCTTCATCGCCTCGTCCCGATCGGAGATGGGGTCGTCGGTTCCAGGTAGGGTGGGTACGCCAATGCGCTGGGCAACGGCCCGTGCGGCGGTTTTGTCACCCATCATGTCCAGTAGTTCGGGACTGGGACCGACGAAGGTCATGCCCGCCTTGGCGCAGGCACGGGCGAAGGCCGGGTTTTCGCTCAAGAATCCGTAGCCCGGGTGGATGGCATCGACCCCCTTGGCCTTGGCGGTGGCCACGATGCTGTCGATGTCCAGATACGCGGCAACCGGACCCTTACCTTGGCCAATCAGGTAGGATTCATCGGCCTTGAAACGGTGGAGGCAGAAGCGGTCTTCCTGCGCGTAAATGGCGACGGTCCGCAGGTTCAGTTCGGTCGCCGCACGGAAGATGCGCACCGCGATCTCGGAGCGGTTGGCCGCCAGAAGCTTCCGGAACGGGCGCACGGTCTGCGGGATGGATTCAGGATGAATGCGAGACGCCATGGTTGGTATTCCCAATGGTTACGAAAAACCCGGGTGATCTGACAAAGAAAACTCATGGGAGCCGGGGTCTATTCTGCGTGGTGGGACGATGCTGCGGCTGAGATGTGTTACACGCTTCGATCGGGAGGGTGGTTTTCGGCGTTCCCTTTTTTTCGGTTCGAGACGTAGAGTCGTGCTCATCTCATGCTCCACCCTCCATTGGTCGAAACACACACGCCGGGACCCGGGACTCGGGAAAGAGTTTTGCGGGCTTCGGGTTGTCCGATCCTGGTGCCTTACCAGATTGCACACGTGGGGTTGGCCGAAGCGGTGGAGCCCTACACCATGGTCCGGACCGATCTGCCGGGCAGTTACTTCTTGGTCTGCTTTGGCGGCGAAGGACGTATTTGGCTCGATGGTCGATGGCAGCGATGCCGAGCTGGTCAGGCATGTCTGTCTCCG
>CAMATE010000142.1 GCA_945861075.1 Akkermansia muciniphila | reverse complement strand
GGCAACAACAACACGGTGATCATCAACAACGGGATCACC
This sequence comes from Akkermansia muciniphila, assembly GCA_945861075.1. Taxonomy (GTDB): domain Bacteria; phylum Verrucomicrobiota; class Verrucomicrobiia; order Limisphaerales; family UBA9464; genus SXXZ01. Next base: position 8,824 of record CAMATE010000142.1, on the reverse strand, counting down.
CGCGAAGAAGTTCAACGTCACAGCCGCGAAGAAATTAAACGCACCGAAATGCGGGATGTGAAGAGCCCGGCTGCGGCCCATGCCTTTGCCAGCTCCCGGCCCAACCCTTCCGGAGGCCGACCGGCCGAAGTCGCCGTGTACCGCCCTACGGTGCCGGTTCATGATTCACGCCCGCCAGAATCCGTGCTCAAGCGGCCGGAGATTTCCCGCATGGCCCCTCCGTCGTCCTCCAGCAGTTCGGTGGACCGCATCGGCATCGCCACTCCCAATTCGCGACCGCTGACGGTTCCGTCCGGGGGCGGCTCACTGAATCCCAATCGACCGGCCAATATACCGGCCAACATCCCGGCGGCCGGCCTGGCCCCCTCGGCATCACCCAATCGGCCCGCACCGGTTCCCGCCGGCATCCCGACAGAACGAATGACGCAAACCCTGCCTCCGACGACCCGCCCCAGCAGCAGTGTTCCCTCGACGGTGGCTCCGAGGATTTCGACCACACCCACGACTCCGGCCACCACCGTCGTGACCCCTTCGCGCCCGGCAGAATCCCGCAGCACGCCCATTCCGCGCACGGAATCCAGCGCACCGTCGGTGTCTCCGTCTTCACGCCCGATGGTCATCCCGAACGCAGGGGTCTCCTCAAGGCCCGCGACAATCCAACCGACACCGTCGGCATCCACCTTCGCTCCGGCCCCTTCGGCCCCGCCGATAGCCCGTCAGGAAGCCTTCCGATCGGCCCCAGCGCCTTCTGCCTCACCGTCCTTTTCCCCGTCGCCAGCGCCCTCCATCACGCTGCCACCCAGTGCCATTCAGAGCCGTCCTACTCCTGTGGCCCCAAGCCCAGGTCCTGCTCCCTTTGCACCGGCCCCGGCTCCCAGCTTCGCTCCGTCGCCGCGCCCGTCTCCTGCCCAAATCCCGTCGGCTCCGTCGGCTCAGCCGTCCCCTGCGTTCCAACCGTCACCCCGGCCCGCGCCGGCGGCGGCGCCTTCACCGGGTCCGGCTCCCTCCGGCCGCCCGGGTCAGCGCGGCCCTATCGAACGGTGATGTCGGCCAACAACGATTCTTCATCGTTATGAACCGGACGATCTTCCTGCGAATCCTGCTGTTGGGTTGGATTCTCTCCGTTCCGCGTCTATTGACGGCCCAAGACTTCACCACGCCCAAGAGCGTTGGCACCGGCGGGCGCGTGATCTTCGAGACCGGCTTCGAGCGGTTCGAAGGGTACGACCCCGCGGTGGATTTGGTGGATGCGCTGGGGCGTGGTCAAAATGGTTGGATGGCCGTGGGCCAAGGTGGCAACGGCTTGCTCACCAACCTCATGGACGGCTTCACGGGTCAGTACGCTTACGTCGGCTATCAGGGGCCGACCAACAGCAGCAACAGCGTCAATTTGTTCCGTCCCTTCCAATTGATCCCGGATACGAACTCGCTGCCCGTGGTGGTCTTCCAGGTGACCTTCAGCCTTCGGGATGATTCCCCATCGGGATCTGCATCCGACGACTTTCGCTGGAGCGTTTACTCCCCCAACGACCAGCGCCTCTTCACCCTCGATTTTCACGGACCCGACCAGTCCATCAACTACGCCTTGGATGACGGGAAAGGCTTCATCGGCACAGGCTACCAGTTCGAGTACGGCGTGGTGTACCAATTGGAAATCTCCATGAGCTTTGGCCGGAACCGCTGGTCAGCCTCTCTCAATGGCACCTCGGTGGCCTATGAACTCCCACTGAGCACCCGAATCCAGCGTCCCTCACTGGGCAGCGTGGATGTCGTCTGGGCCGCCAATCCCAAGGGCACTTGGAATGACAACTACATGCTCTTTGACGACTACCGCATCGTCAGCTACCCGCCCAACGCCGTGGCTCCGCTCATGGAGTTGTCCGGGATGGATGGCCAAGGCAAAACTCTGGTCAAGGTCTGGGGCGAGCCGGCCGTGCGCTACCGCATCCAATCCAGCAACGACCTACGGACCTGGATCGACCGCGACATCGTGACCGCCACCGCGCCGGACGGTCTGGCGTCTTGGACCGACACCCAACTCACCGCCACCCGCTACTACCAGGCCGTCGCGCTGCCTTGAGCGCCGGCCTGAACCGGTCGCTCGAGTCGCCATCGCAGTTCCCCCACGGAGTCCCGCACCTCCAATCGGTTGTCCCAGCAGCGCAACTGCAAAGCACCGATCCGTTCAGTCCACAAAGTGGTCTCCGGCCGCCCCTGAAGCTGGTCTCGAAGTCGCTCTCGAAGCCGTCTCCGCAAGGCAGGCGAACTGCGCTCGGTGGCGGGACGATCGCCCGTGGCCACCACCAATAGCCGGGGATTCACCTGAGCCAAGAGCGCCTCCGACGCCGCCTCGCCCGAGGCGGGATTGCCCGTGATGAGAACATCGGCCGCCAGTGAAGCCCCGCCGCGCTGGATCAAGGCCCGCTGCCCTTCAGGTCCGAGATCCGGGGCCAACAGAATCCGCCAACCCGCCGCCTCCAGAGAAAGAACCAATGCACCGTCGTCCGCCCGGCTGAAGGCGTCGGACTCATCGGGATGAAGCACGGGGATCGCGGCCACAGCATCACCCCGTCGCACCCGCTGAAAGGGAACCCCATTGGAAGCGGCCAAACCATCCAACCCCCGGAACGACGGCGAACGCACCCGGCCCACCGGAAGAACCAGTCGACGCGGTGAGGCATTGGTCATCACCACCGGGACTCCCCCCACATGGCGGACATCCCCATGGGACAACGCCAAGGTCGGCACCCGATCCACTCCCTGCGATTGCAGCCAGGGCAACACCACGGCCTTGGCGGTGGCCGCGTCACCGGTATCCAGCAGCAGGTCCGCGGCGCTTCCCGGGCGATCGATCCATACCGCTTCGCCCGATCGAAACACGGTCACCGTCGCCGCCGGTTCGCCGATGTGTCGAGCCCCCAACAGGAGCACCAGCCACACGACCGCGCCTCCCCACCACAGGCGTTGACGGCGCTGGGTATCGAGCCAACCCGCAGCTGCAATGACCCAGAGCAGCGCATAGGGAATCCACACCCAGGCACCCGGAGAAGCCGCCGACCACCAGCCTCCCGGAATCGCCTCACACGCGCGACTTGCGGCCATCATCCCGTGCATGCCCACCCAGGCGGCGGAATTCCACAGCTCGGTCCCCACCGGCAAACCCATCGACAGGGCATTGGCGATCAACACCAAGCTGCTGAGGGGAACCACGATGAGGTTGGCCACCACGGAGATGACGCTGACCAGATGGAAGCATTCCACCGACATCGGCCAAGAGGCCACCAAGGCGGCCAGGCCGGTGACGCACCCGCGGCACAACCCCCGCTCAGCCCATTCCCAAACCCGACGCGTGCGAGACCACTGCGAGGGCGGCAGCAAAGCGTCGGGACGCCAGGGGCGATGTTCCAGCCACCAAGCCTCCCACCTCGACGGAAAGACCGCCAAAGCCGCCACCACCAAGAACGACAACAGGAAACCCGCCTGGAACAGTTGCCCTGGTTCGGCAATCAGGATGAGCAACGCCGCCAGCGACAGGGAATTGAGCAAGTCGCCGGGGCGTTCCAGCATCCATGTTCCCACCACCACCGAGGTCATCACCGCGGAGCGGACGGCCGAGGGTTGCCATCCGGTCGCCGCGACGTAGAACCAAATCAGCGGCAAAGACAACCCGCCGCACAGTGCGCGGCTCCAACCCAGTACCCGGAACGCCTGCACCAACAGGACGGCGATCAAGGCGATGTGCAGGCCGCTGATGGCAAACACATGTAAGGTTCCCGAACGCATGAACCCATCATCGACATCACCGGCCAGACCTGTGCGCCAGCCCAGGGCCATGGCCCAGATCAATCGGGTGGCTCCATCCTCGGGCAAACCTCGTGCGAGACGCCGACGGGCCCATTCCAAAAAACGTTCGCTCCAAGGAACCACATCCGTCGCGCCCGGCCCCAGTCCCCAATCCCCAGGAGCGTCGCATCGCAACTGCAATCCCATGCCTTGGCGACGCAGGAAGGTGGCGTAATTGAACAAACCCGGCGCCGCAGGACCGGGTGGCGCAGAGACCAGGCCGGAAATCTCCACCGATTGCTCCCGGAAAAACCGGCGATCGGGCACCCCCTGACTGCTCACCATCATCTGGCCCGAAACCGATTCCCACGCACCGCCCTGAGGGCACCAACCCGTCACTCGCAGTCGGACCAGCGTTCGCTCCACCCATTGACCTTTGCGCTCCGACAAGCGCACCGAGGGCGTCTCTGCCAAAATCCCCCGCACCCGTCCCAACTCCCCGTGGGCATCGATGCGGCACCGCACATCATCCGGGCTCAGCGGCCACTGCGTCGCCTGATAAGCCAGTGCACCGGCACCGAACAAGGCGAGGCCAATGCCTGCAGCAAAACCACGGGCCCAAAGCCCGGCCATCGCCAGCCCAACCAACGCCACGGAGAGAGAAACGACACCGAAGTCCCACGGAGCCCTCTCGGCAAACCCAATACCGGCCGCAACGCATAGCGCAGGAATGAGGAGGGGGCGTTGCATCGGGAGTATCCCTGCATCGAATGTTTTTGGTCTAAACCTGAACTGTTTTTGATCCTGCGATGCGCTGACTTACTTGCGATTACGCCAGCGCCACCAGACAGCGGCCAAAATCAAACCCAGCGCAGCGCCGGCCGCGTCGATCGCCACGTCCCAAGGGGTTCCCACGCGAGTCGGCACAAAGGTTTGATGCCATTCGTCCGAAGCGGCGTAAAGCACCGACACCCCCCAAGCCATGAACGCCGCCCGCATCGGTTGGGGTTGATCCGTGGACCGGCGTGCCCCCAGAAAAAAACGCCAGGCCAACCACGCCAGCACCGCATACTCCGTGACATGGGCCCCTTTGCGGACCATGAAAATCACCTCATCGATCGTCGTGCCCGACGCATCTGGCATCAGCCAGCGCAACACGGGGCCAAGAAGACGCGAACCACGACGTCCCGATCCGGAATCGGCGGAGGCCCAGTAAATCACGCCCATCCACAGCACCAGGGGGCCCCAGTACCGGAGTCTTTGGAACACCCCTGACACACCTCCGATGGAATCAATTCGTGAGCGAATGGAAAAGGTCAAAGCCTGAGACACCGGGCCACCCTCTCGATATCGCCCGAAGGGAACGGCAACACGAGCACTGCCAGTGCGAGCCCAGCCTGTGAGCCTGCGGTTATCCATCCCACGCCCCGAATAACGTTCCGGGCAAGCCATCACGAGCGATCCAACGACATCGTCACTGCCCACGAACCTTCAGTTCTGCCCACGACCATCATCCGCGGGCCAATTGCCGACCTCTAGATGGGCCTCGTTGTCGTTGTTCCACCGCGCGCGCCAGGTGGTGCTGAGAGGATTGACTACGTCACGACGCCGAGCCGACTCGGCATGGCCATCGGCGAACATGATGTTGCACCGGAGGTTGTGTCGCTTGGCAGGCCATTGGTCCTTCTGCTTCGGATCGATATTCCCGTCCCAAGAGCGGTCGGTGAGGCTGTCGGCGAGCATGATCATGTCGGACGGAGCCTTGACCCGGCTTTCCGGCATCTCCGGTTGGCTCGGAGGATTAATGTCACCGCCCAGACCCAATTGCTGGTTGAGGTCCGGATTGGGATCGCGAAGGCCCCAGTCATTGTACCCAAAGCTAAAGCGCGTGCCCGAGCCCGAAGCCAGCACCAGATTGATGCCTTGCGGGAAGGTCTTGTTCACGTTGGTGTCCCACTGGGCATCCTTCGGATTGGCAGGGCAGTAGAACGAGGCCCGGTTGGTCCCCATTTCGCCAAAGAGGCGCAGCGGCCAAAGGTAGTAGAACTCGGGCACTTTGATGCAGCCCGGGTACTTCTGGTAATTCTGCGTGTACATCGCCGTGGCAATGCCCATCTGGCGCTGGTTGTTGATGCAACTGATGCCCAACGCCTTGGACTTGGCCTTGGCCAAAGCCGGCAGAAGCATGCCCGCCAAGATCGCGATGATGGCAATGACCACCAGCAGTTCAATCAGCGTGAATGCGGAGTGAATGCGGCGCACAGAATTCGGAGCAGATGAGTGGATCATGGCAACCGGGGATTTGTCTCGGGGTCTTTGGGCTTCAATGAAATCAGACTCTGGAAATACCCGCCATGCGAATGACGCACGCACACTTATTCTGAAACCACCCGCCAAGCCCCGATGGGTTGAAGGAACCGAGTGCGTTGTGTCCAACAGCCCAATGCCTCGCGACAACCGTCCCGACAATCCACAAGATTCAGGGAATCGTCCTCCACCCAAAACACCGCTGCCTGTCCCCAACGACGCCCGAGGGCGATCGCCTCGGTCATGGAACCGGTCGCCACGCCCCAGCCTGGCTCTTGATGGCAAAAATCTGGCGAACCCCCAATCACACGGAAACGCCACCACCCCATCCGGTCCAATTCCTCGATCATCGCATCGTCGGCCAACCGATTCTCCGCATCCGAGCACACGCGATCATTCGGATTGCACGCAGTGACAATGGCGAAGCGCGGGTGTTGGATGTCTTGGATTCCAATGGCGCATCGAAACACCGCCGTTCGGTAAGCCGGGTTCATGGGTTATCCCTTCCAGTAATTGCGCGCACCCGGGGGACCTTGTCGCATCGATCCAGAAGTACTCCGTAAGCACCATCCCACCGGATGAGTCCGGCCGGAGAATGAATCCCGAGCTCCACACCGGGCCGCGAACGTTGGAACTAAATGATTGCCGCCGAAAGACGAGACCTCACCAACAGACCAGCCACAGAAGCGCAGCGTGTGTCAGCGGCAGCACTACCGGATACCGGCAAATTCAGGGATTCGGCGAACCCAGATTCAAAAACGCGAACACCAATGCAGCGATGATGATCACCAGCAATACGCCTCCCACCGCGAAGAAAACCTTGTTGGCCTTGTTCGACTTCTTGGAAAACGCCGTCGTTCCAGCGGTAGTTGCCGCACCGGCATCGCCCAACTTCACCGACTGGCGCGATGCCTCGGTTTGTTTCTTGCCGGTTTCAAAGCGCAGTTGGACTTGGCCCAGCCGCAAAATCTGACCGGGACGCAGGGTTGCCTCCTTCTCCGGAGCCAACTGCAGTTCATTGATGAAACTCCCGTTGGTCGATCCCAGATCTTTGACGACCACATCATCGCCCTTGAGCCACAGCTCGCAGTGATTGCTGCTCACGCTTGCCTCTGGGATACAAATGGCATTCTCGTCCAGCCTTCCAACGGAAGCCTTTTCGGATTTCACCTCGAAGCTAAGGCCGGTGAAGCCCTCTGTCAGCACTGTGAGTTTCGCCATAATGCGGTGTTCCAATGTCTAACTACCCGCTCCGTGCTGAGTCAAATGCCGATTCTGCCCGTTGACCAAAAGACACCTGCGGGATCGGACAGTATTTGTCCGACTCCTTCCCTCATCTTCAGCGCATGAATCGCTGGAAACGCTGGACTGCGCGCAACTCAACTGAATGCCTCATTGCCCGATTTGGAACAGGTCGTCTGATTCGCTGTGACGGAATTCGGTACGAACTCCGTGGCGGCACCGACTGGGATTTTGCGGCCGCTCGGGAATGGGCTGCTCACTTTCTTCATGAAGCAATCATCGACCGGCCTGAAGCATCTCGAATCGATGCCTCTCGGTTTGATGGGTCCGGCTTCACGCCCTCTCGATGCTTGGGGAAAAAGTAATCACCTCATTCGGGTGACGGTTGTTGTTGATTTTCAAGTATCAGGTGACACCCGCCATTTCGGCGCTCAGAGCATCACCTTTTTGTGAGCCCCATCAACCCCATTGACTCAACCCCATTGACTCAACCCCATTGGCGGCAACCACAAACCTTTCGCTGAAAGGCCTCTTCGTTTCGCTTCCCCTACCCCACCACATCTACCCGGAGATCGCGCAAGGCCATCAGGCCTGGCAGCGGCACCGCGCGAATCGGGCGTGCACCGCTCCGGCGATTCGGGCCAAACCGTTCCCGATACCGCTCGAACACCCCGTCCACAAAACCCTTCGACCCCAGCACCACTCCATCGGTCAGGTGACGGATCCGTAATCGCAGCACCTCTCCAGGGCTCAACTTCCCGCCGTCCCGCAATGCCGCCCGGATCGCATCCCGATCCAGCGCCTTCTTCTTGCTGTGTCCCGAATCCACCGAGCGCAGCAGCAGCCCAGTTCGATACTCCGCGGCTGCTTCACCCCATGTCTTGCCATTCAAGAAACTCATCAATCCTCGCCGAATCCGCCCATTTCCACCGGCCACCGCAGCTGCGTAGCCGCAATGGCGGTATTCCTTCGGATCCTCCACCAACCCAGCCCGCACCGGATTCAAATCAATGTACGACGCCACCGTTTGCACCGCCCTCGGGCAATCCTCCACCAGCACACTCTTGAAACGTTCCGCCCACAGCGTCCCAAAGCGTTCGCTCTGGCGGTTGAACCAACGACTGAACCGCTGCTTGAACTCCTTCATAAACACCGACACATCGCCCATCCGCCCCAGCAGCGTCTCCCGCACATGCCGATCGATCCGTCCCCGCTGCTCAACCCCTTCCCGTGCCAGCACGCTGAGAAGCCCCTTCTTCCCGTAAAACCCCTCTGCTCGCTCCAGCAATTCACCGTCAGAAAGTTCTCGTGCAACCGGCACCCGAATCAGCACATGGAAATGGTTGGCCATCATGCAATACGTGATCACCTCCAGGCCACAGAACGCCGACAGAGCCATCAAAATCTCCGACATCTTCTCCCGACACGCCTCATTCAAGAGCTTCTCCCCAGCCACAGTCCGCGAAATGCAATGGTACACCGCCGCATTCCC
>CAMATE010000141.1 GCA_945861075.1 Akkermansia muciniphila | reverse complement strand
AGTTGCAGGCGCGCATCCACCGCCTTCAAGGCCCGCAGGAATCCGGTGTAGTACGAGAAGGGCAGCGACGGATGCAGTCCGCCGACAATGTGGAGTTCAGTGATCCCCAGGGCCAGCGCCTCACGGGCCTTGGAGACCATTTGATCTTCGGTGAGTTGAAACCCGTCATTGTCGCGCTTCTTGCGACTGAAGGCACAGAACTGACAGCTCAGGATGCAGTAGTTGGAATAATTGATGTACCGGTTGAGGATGAAGGAAGCCTTGCGTCCGTTGCGCCGCTGGTTGGCAAAGTCGGCCAGTGAAGCCAGTGCGTTGAGGTCCCGCGTCTGGAACAAGCGCAAACCCTCCTCGGGCGTTAGTCGCTCCCCGGCGATCACCTTGGCCCGAATGTCCTGAAGCCCATCCGGGCGGTTGAACAAATCCACAGGCGTAGGAAACAGCAAACCCGGCCCGACGCAACTCGTGCGTGCGCGGGACCCTTTGTGAAAGGATGGGGGTTCCCAGGTTCGCGGTCTGTGGGCATGGTCTGGCCATGCGCACCCTTTGTCTGATGGTTTCGATGGCTTTGTTGGCCGGTAGCACGCTCGGTAAGACTCCGTCGCGATTGGCTTCGTCCTTGGTGTTCCATGCTCCCTTTGACCAGTCTCCCGACGCGGTGGTGGGAGCGGGTGATCGGCGCTTCCAGACGGGCCCAAAGTGGGATGCCCCGCGGATGACGGAACCGGGATTGCCCACAAATGGGGCCGTTTGGATCGATCCGCGCGCGGGGCGTCATGGGGGCGCGCTGCGCTTCGAGGGACGGATTGCACAGGTGGTGGGTTTCCGTGTGCCGGGCAACTTCCCCTGGAAGCCAACGGCTTGGTCCGCGACGGTGAGCTTCTGGCTCCGGAGCACTCCGGAAATCGACATCCCCAAGGAATACGCCGATGTCATCCAGATCACCTCGAAGGCCTGGGATGACGCCTCGCTCTTCGTGGAGTTCACGCCTGAAGACAAGCCCAAGCATTTGCGTCTGGGCGCCTACGCCGACAAGAAAATCTGGAATCCTGAGGGGCGGGACTGGGGTAAGATGGAGCTCTCGGAGAAGCCGCTGGTGGTTTCATTCAAGCCGCCATTCCGTCGGGAAGAGTGGCATCAGCTGACCTTCACCTGTGAGAACTTCAATACGGGCAAGCCGGATGGACGGGTGGCCTTGTACATCGATGGTCAACCGGTGGGCAGCCTCTCGGATCGACAGCACACCTACTCTTGGAATTTAGATGAGGCGGTGATGATGCTGGGGTTGGGTTACCGGGGTTGGATGGATGATTTGGCCGTGTTCGACCGCGCACTCAGTGCCCAAGAAGTTCAAACCTTGAACCGATTGCCGGGCGGTGTCGGCGATCTTCACCGTTCGCGTTGAGGTGACCCAGTCTCGATGATCCATGCCTTCGGGGGCTGGTCGCGACAGGGCTTGTCGTGACCCTTTCCATTTGCCCTTGTGACTTCTACACTCACAACCGTGCACCGATTATTTTCCTGGCTCTCTTTGTTTCTCCTGACCATGGCCGTTCAGGCCCAGGTGGATGTGAAACTGGAGTTTGTGCAGGACAAGTTCCTCACGGGGGAGACGTCTGAGGTCACCCTCCGCATCGCCAATTTCACAGGCGGGCCGCTGCGTTTGGGAGAACGAGCGGATTGGCTGCGATTCAGTGTCGAGAATGTCAACGGCTCGGTGGTCCAGCGGAGGACTGAGTTGGAGGAAACCGGTGCCTTCACCCTGAAGGCCGGAGCCCGTGCCACCCTGCGCTTCGACTTGGCTCCGCTGTTTCAGTTGGACCAAATTGGGCGATACCACGTTTCGGCCACTGTGGTCACCGGTCCGGGTGAGACCCATGTGGTGACCGCCCCGGTGGAGTTTGAAATCATGAACGGAGTGGTGCTCTGGGAGCGTGAATTCGGGGTCAGTGGCGTGGATGGGCAACGCAAACGCTACGCCATCGTTCAGGCCAATTATCTCAAGCGCGCTCGTATCTTCGCCGTCATCACCAACCCGGAATCCACGGTGACTTACAAGGTGGTTCCGCTGGGAACGGTGGTCTCCTTCAATCCGCCCTCCATGGCCATGGATGCGCAGAATCGGTTGCATGTGCTCCACCAATACGGGGCTGACGACTTCCTGCACCACCGCATCCACTCGGATGGCACGGTGGCGGTCCGGCATACCTATGTGTCCCGAACGGGGCGTCCGATGCTGGGCGTCGATGGTACCGGCGATGTGGCCGTTGTGCGGGCTTCTCGGCGTCAGGGCAATCAAGACATCACCCCGCCGGAAGACGCGGCTCTGTCGGGCACCAATGGCGTTTCCAATGCGTCGTCCAGGACGAACTCGTTGATGGCCCCGATTTTGCCGCCGACAGGTGCGCCCAAGGCCCGCTGAGGGGTGGTTTTAGGGTTCTACTCCGACCACGGGGTCAGGCGCCCCTGTTCGACCTTCCAGCGAATCAACTCGCAGCCGAGGGACTGGGACCAATTCTCCTCGGTGCAGGTCATGAAAACCTGTCCTCCGGCCCGGAAGGATTGCTGAAGCAAGGGAACGAAAGCCGAGCGGCGGCGGGCATCGAGTTCACCCATGACATCGTCGATCAACAGGAGTGGCGGAGTCCCGTACACGGCCGCCAGGTGTTCTGCCTGAGCCAGTTTCAGGGCGATGGCCAAAGTGCGTTTCTGGCCTTCGCTGGTGTAGGGGGCCGCGGCGCGGTCATTCACCAGAAGGGTCAAGTCATCGCGATGGGGCCCCACGACGGTGGTCTTCAGGGTCCGTTCACGGGCCCGCGACTGGGCCAGGGCCACCGCGAAATCGCCCGTGACACTCGGATGATAGTGCAGGGCCAATTCATCGCGTTCGGCGGCGATGCGACGGAAGGCGGATTGAACCCGAGGGCTGAGCGCCGGGACAAAGTCTTGTCGGGCTGAAATGAGGGCTTCACCGGCTTGGACGAGTTCCTGGGTGAACCCATCCAGCTCGATGAGATCGACCAAGGGTTGTTTGAGCAGTGCGTTGCGAGACCGCAGCGCCTTGGCATAGCGCATGAGCAGCGGCAGATAACCCGGAACGGTCTGGGCCAGGAGAAGGTCCAAGAAGCGTCGTCGCCCTTGGGCCGGACCTTTGACCAGAGTGAGGTCTTCGGAGCAAAAAACCACCGCGCGCAAGACCCCGAAGTAATCAGCCAACCGGCGGATGGGTCGCTCATTGAGGGAGAGTTTGCGTTCCTTCGCCGACCAGTAGGCCTTGATTTCGCTGACCCCTTGTCCATCCACCGTGCCGCCCACGAAGTAGCCCTTCGCCCCCTGCCGGATCATTTGAGCTCCGCCGCAGCCCCGGAACGACCGCAGGGTGGCGATGAGGTAGATGGCCTCGAGGATGTTGGTCTTGCCTTGGGCGTTGTCGCCGAGAATCACATGGCAGCCCGGCCCGAACTCGGCGTCCAACCGGACGTAATTCCGGAAGTCGCGCAGTTTCAGTCGGGCCAGGTGCATTGGGGCGTCAGTGTGGGAGAGGGTGGGGCGGAGTGTCCAAGCCGGAACGTATCCGTGGCATCCGACGAAAATCAGGCCAGGGCGCGAAGCATCTCCTGACGAACGGCCGTTTGCACCGCCTGCTGGAGTGCCTGGGCACGGACGAGCAGGGGCCAGTCCGAGGGGGCTTCGAGGGTGTAACCCCGCGGACAGCCATTCTGGAGCAACCAAAAGGATTCGGGCCAGTCGGGTCGTTGGGTGGGATCAATGACGGGGCAGATCAGACCTGGGGCGGTGGCTTGTTTCCCGTCAATCCAAGGTGAGGCATCGATGGGGCAGACGGCACCGACGCTTTGAAGGATCGAATCAGCCAGCGAAGGCAAGTTTCCGGGATTCAATTCGTAGAGGTAGAACCCGTGCGATTCCCAATCTTCATGCAAGCAAATGGAAATATCCCACGGAGGTAGCGCGGACAACCATTCCAGATGCAGGCGGACTTCCGTGGAACGAGGATTGCGGTAGTCGCGATTCAAGTCATGCCCCGCCGCGTTCTCTCGAGTACCCAGTTCGCAGCCTTGCGGATTGAGGCAGGGACAAATCCCCAGATTGAGCTCTGCAGGCCAGAGGTTGTCACGCAAGAGGTTGCGCAGTGCCACCAACCCGGCGGGTTCATCGCCATGAATTCCCGTGGAGACGTACACCCGTGGGCCCGGTCGGCCCAGGCGCGACAAGAAGATCAGTTCGTGCTGGCCCAGAGGAACCGCGTGTTCGCTGAATTCATGGCGCTGAGCCAGTGAGCGGATTTCTTGCAACACGCTCGCCGTATCGATCCGTTCGCCGCAATAGCCGGCCCTGTTGATTCCCAGGCGAGGCGGATGGGGAATAGACTTTTGGCGGTTGATCTCCGACACAGACCCGAGCTTGAAGCCATTGGGATCCGATCGCTAGTTTGCTCCTCACGAATTCCCGAATTTCGCCCGAGGTTGGTTCCTGGTTTGGCGGATGGATTGGGGTGATCGTGAAGTGACACGTGCCAACGCGACTCGAACTCAACGGAATCCGAAAATCCTTCGGTGCCACCCAGGCGCTGCGGGAGGTGAGCTTGTCTTTGGGTCCCGGGGAGGCCCATGCCCTCATCGGTGAGAATGGGGCGGGAAAGAGCACGTTGTTGAAGATCCTCAGCGGGGTGCATCAGTCCGACGACGGTTTGATGAAACTCGATGGGGAGAAATATCACCCCCAGGATCCCATGGCCGCCCAGCGTGCGGGTGTGGCGATGATTCACCAGGAACTCAATCTCGCGCCCCACCTGACAGTGGCCGAGAACATCACCCTCGGTGAGGAACCTTCCCGGTGGGGTTGGGTGGATCGTTCCCGTCAGCGCCAGTTGGCCACTGAAGCCCTGCGGCATTTGGGAGCCGAGGGGATTCCACTGGATGCGATTTCCGGGCAGTTGCCCATCGCCCAGCAGCAGCTCGTCGAGATCGCCCGCGCCCTGCGGTCCAAGCCCCGGGTCCTGGTCTTGGATGAACCGACTTCCAGCCTGACCCGTGCCGATACCGAGCACTTGTTCGCGGTGCTGGATCGCCTGCGGTCCGAAGGGGTGAGTTTGCTGTACGTGTCCCACTTCCTCGAGGAATCCCGGCGGGTGTGCTCGCGCTTCACCGTCTTGCGCGACGGGGCCAGTGTCGCTTCCGGAAACCTCTCCGAGATCTCCAATCCGGAACTCATCCGGATCATGGTGGGCCGGGAGGTGCAGGACTTGTATCCCCGGAGCGCCCGATCGATGGGGGAGAACGTGTTCCGCGTTCAAGCCCTCCAAGGCATCGAGAAGCCTACCGATGTCACCTTCAGCGTCAGGCGGGGCGAGGTGCTGGGGCTGTTCGGTCTGGTGGGGGCGGGTCGATCCGAAACACTGCGCGCCGCCTTCGGGTTGGATGCCATCCGATCGGGAACGGTCCATCTGGGAAATGTGGATATTTCCACCCGATCTCCGCGGCAACGTTGGGAAGGTGGACTGGGTTTTCTCAGCGAGAACCGGAAGGAAGACGGGCTCATGCTGGCCCGAAGCATCTCGGAAAATCTCTTCATCACCCGACCGGGTGATCTTGTGCGTTGGGGTTTCTGGCACCCTCCCTCGGAGCATCGCGAAGCTCAGGCCTGGATGAAACCTCTGGATATTCGCGCCCATAGCCATTCGCAGTCGGTGCATGAGCTTTCAGGCGGTAATCAGCAGAAAGTCGCTTTTGGACGCCTGATGTACCACGACTCTCAGGTGTTGTTGCTGGATGAGCCTACTCGCGGCATCGACGTCGGCAGCAAGGTGCACATTTACCGACAAATCGATCAGGCGGCCTCCGGGGGCAAGGCGGTGTTGATGGCCAGTTCCTATCTGCCAGAACTCCTGGGGATTTGTGACACCATCGGGGTTTTCCATCGCGGCCGTTTGGTAGCCCTCCGACCGACCGATGAATGGACGGAATCGTCGCTGTTGGCGGCGGCGGTCGAAGGCGGTGAGCCGGGGTCGTCAGCCGAGGTGCCGGAACGCTGAATCGGTTCCCTGCGTCTGGATCTTGTCCTTGTCCATTTGTCAGGACATGGTTTGGCCATTCAATGAGTCAATCGCATGCCCCGGTCCGTTCGTTCAAGGCCGATGCCCTGGACGTTCATGTCTTCGCCAGCCAACCCGATCTGGCCTCCTACGTGGCGCTGGAGGTCCGCAATTATCTGGCGGACACCATCGCCCGCAACGGTTCGGCCGCCGCCATCTTGGCCACCGGCAATTCCCAGATCCAATTCCTGAAGAACCTCGTGGCCCTCGGCGGCATCGACTGGTCGAAGGTGACGTTGTTCCACATGGACGAATACCTCGGCATTTCGGCCGATCACCCGGCCAGCTTCCGGTACTACATGAAGGAACGGGTCGAATCGTTGGTGAAGCCCAAGGCCTTCCATTACATCCACGGCGATTGCGATTTGCCTCATGTGGAATGCGCCCGGTACACCGCGTTGCTTCAGTCGCAAGCCATTGATTTGTGCTGCTTGGGAGTCGGTGAAAATGGCCATCTGGCCTTCAACGACCCGCACGTGGCCCGTCTGGATGACTCCGAGTGGGTCAAGGCGGTCCGACTCGATGACGCCTGCAAGATGCAGCAGGTCAAGGAGGGGCATTTCTCCTCGCTCGAAACCGTGCCGCCTTACGCTCTCACGCTGACGTTGCCGGCCCTGATGACCGCCCGGAAAGTGGTTTGTGTCGCTCCGGAAAAGCGCAAGGCCGTGCCCGTGAAGAACATGCTCCAGGGACCGGTCAACTCGCTGTGCCCGGCCTCCATCCTGCGCCGCAATCCGGCGGCTGTGCTGCTCATCGATACCGATTCGGCTTCGCTGCTTTAAGCCATGCGTATCCTGGCCCTCGATCCTGGTAGTGTCCGTGTGGGCGTCGCCATCAGCGACGAACTGCGGATGATCGCCCGCCCCGTGGAGTTCATCCCGGCCGAGCCCTTCATGGCGCTGGTGGATCGGGTCAAGGAACTCATTCGAGACCAGCAGGTGGAACTCATTGTGGTGGGCATGCCCCGCAACATGGACGGCACCTACGGCGAAGCGGCTACCAAGGCTCGTGAGTTTGTGGCGGCGCTCAAGGACGTGATCGTGGTGCCCATTCGTACCTGGGACGAGCGCCTGACCACCGTGTCCGCGGCCAAGGCCTTGCGGAGCGGTGGCATCAAGGCCGCCAACCAGCGCGGCAAGATCGACGCGGCTGCGGCCGCGGTCTTGTTGCAGGGATATCTCGACAGCCTCTCGCCGTGATCGGGGATCGCATCGATCCAGACGAGGTCCCGATGCCTACGGCCCAGGCCGCCCCGCTCAAACGCATTCGGGAGCGGCCCGACTCCGCTGCGCCGGGATTTCAGCGGGTGCGCCTGACCGTGGCCTACGACGGCTCCGCCTACCTCGGATGGCAGGTGCAAGTCGAGGGAGCGAGCGTTCAGGGGTGTCTCGAGACGGCGCTGGGCAAGCTTTTCGGTAGTGCACCCCGGGTTGTCAGCTCCAGTCGCACCGACACCGGCGTTCATGCCCGGGGGATGTCGGTGCATTTCGATGTGCCCCAGGCGGAATGGCGGATGAGCGGCGATAAGCTCATTCTCGCGGCCAATGCGCATTTGCCAGAGGACATCCGGGTGACGGCGGCCGCGCAAACCAAGCCGGATTTCCACGCCCGATTCGATGCCATCGGAAAGCAGTACCGGTACACCGTCTGGAATGATTCGGCGCATGATCCCTTGGGTTTGCGACAGCAGTGGCATGTGCCCAAGCCGATTGATTTGGGAGCCATGCGGGCCGCGGCGGCCACCCTGGTCGGACGTCATGATTTCTTGGCATTCAGTGCGTCTCCCGGGTACGAGCGGCTTCACACGATGCGCAACGTCACTCGGTGCGATGTGCTCCGGTCGGGGTCTCGGCTCACGGTGGTCATCGAGGCGGATGGTTTTTTATACAAAATGTGTCGGGGCATCGTGGGAACGCTGGTTCAAGTCGGGCACGGACGCTTTCGTCCTGAAGAAATCCTTCCGATGTTGGCCACCCGAGACCGCAAACTGGCCGGTATGACGGCTCCGGCCCTGGGGTTGGTTTTGTGGAAGGTGTTTTACCGCAAGCCGGGGATGCCGCGCAGGCCGCATCCGGCGGACGTGGAGTGACTGGCGGCAACCCTCAAACCTCGGCGCGGCCTTATCGCCCATCCGGGGGCTTGAAACTCCGCAGACCTTGAATCCGCCTTGCCAGTCGTTCGTTCCGCGACTAACTCGTCAGTGCCGATGATCCGACGCCTGATGCCACGCCTGCTTCTTCAGTTGGGGATGTTCCTCTGTTCCGCCACCCTGATCTGGAGCTTGTGGTCGCTTTCTCTGGCGGCTGAAACCACAAACACGGCCGCGGCCCCCAATATTTCGGATCTGGCCTCCAAGGCCAGTGCCTTGACCCGCCGGGTGATTGATGAGCAGTTCATTCAGAGCCACCAAACGGAACTCTCCTTCTGGATCAATGGCCTCCCGGGAATGGAGGAGCGGTTCTTGGGAATCCCTCGCTGGCAGTATGCAGCATCGCTGGTTTATCTCATTTTGGCGTTCTACCTCTCCCGGGCGCTGGATTGGTTCATCCAGAACCGACTGAAGCATTGGGCCTCCAAAACGGCCACGGAATGGGATGACATCTTGGTGAAGTTGGCGGATGGCCCGGTGAAGGCCATCACCTTGGTGTTCCTTATCCACATCGGTTTGGAGCTCTACGAATGGCCCAATTGGTTGGAGATCAACCTTTCCCGGTTGTCCCTCATCGTGGGAGCTATTGCCCTGACCTTCATTGCCCTTCGGGTCATCGATTTGGCCATGGCGGCCTGGCGTCAACAGCCGAAGCATGGCGGG
>CAMATE010000140.1 GCA_945861075.1 Akkermansia muciniphila | reverse complement strand
CCCCTCCATCCGGAAGCGACTTGCATTGTCGTACTTGCCGGCCAACGAAATGCGGTGCATGGGCACCGGAGCGACCCCGAGATCGAAGTACCGGGTATTGTCGCTCTGGTACTGCAGATTGAGATAATTCTCTTCCTCAGAACCCACCTGAAAACTCACGCCCGGTGACACGGTTCCAATGAGATCTGCCACCTTGGGATTGAGGATCAGGCGGTTGGTTTGAAACCCCGAAAGAATCCCTGTCGCACTGGCCGGAGCATTGGTGGGAATCGTCGCCGCTAGCGGCGGATAAACCGACGAGGCAAACGGAGCCGACGACGCGATTCGCTGATTGAGGGTCGGATCGCTGTAAACCTGATACTGCAGCACCCCGGAATACGGCTGCAACGGCCGACCAAATGAGGGCTGAAAGGCGTATCCGCCATTCAAATCCACCACGTTGTACTTCGGAGCGCGGAGATCGACATACTCAATGTTTCCAACGTCTGAGGCTGAAAACACGTTGTTGTTGTACATCATGTTGATGTCCAACTGGGGGCGGATGCGCACGCCTTTGACCTCGTAGCTCATCCACCGATCCATCTGATAGGCCTCGACCGCAGATGCATCGGCCAACAAGCACCCAGCCGGCATCAAGGCCAGCAAAACGGCAGAACGAAGCGCCAAAGCCGGCTCAGGGATGATTAACTTTTGCATGCCTCAAATTCGCGCCAATCGACGGATCCATTTCACCAAAACCTGCACCCAAAACAAGGTGAGCGCCTGGGCGTTTAGCTTTTGCGTCCGCAAAAATGCTGGTCAGGAAAGTCCTTGAATTTGGCTCGTGTGTAAAAGGGATAATCCCTTTTGGAAGGGACTTTTCTTTGTAACACCCACGTCGCATTTAACGTCATCTATGGGGCTCTTCCGCAGGCGGGCCAAAGGGCCAGTCACCGTCACCGATCCGATGGACGATCCAGATGATCTCCCGGCGTCAATTCGTCAAATCCCTCAAAATCCCCAGGCCGCAACTCCCGACTGATACGATGGTCTTCCGAGAACCACTGACCGAGATCCATCATACGGCAGCGCTCCGAGCAAAACGGACCCATCGGGCTTGCTAGCCACGGTCCCCGACAGCGGCATTGTGGACAGGCAACTTCAGGCAATGATCGGGAGGGATTCATCGGTTCAACCAGCGGAGCACTCCACTGAAAATCAGGCTCAAAACCAAACAAGTGACGACTGGGAAGTGAAATGAAAACCCGGGACGCTCAATGGCAATGTCCCCGGGTAGACCGCCCTTAGAAGGTGACCAATAATAAAGGATCGCACCGATCACCAGCAGCGTCCCTCCCAGCGTCATCAACTGCTTTCCCAGCGTGGGCATCGCCATACCGGAAGACTGCACCATGAGATAATCGCCGTCCAATCTGGAGTCCTATCTGGAGTCCATAGCCTCAATCGACCTGTTGCCTCAAAACTTCGGTCATCCTGTGAGATTGGCTCGTCGAAGTCGGCCAATGACATCGTCAATTGCTCAGTGGCATCGGTTTTATCGGAAAATCCGTGTTCCCCGGCCCTGTACTTGCTAAGCTTTTGCCACACAAAATCCATGAGCTACGACACAGATTTGCTGCGCGGAATCCTGAAGGCTGCGGTTGAAGGTGGAGCCTCCGATATTCACATCAAAGTAGGTTCCCCTGTCGTTTTCCGCATCAGCCGGCAACTCATCACCATCGACGCGCCGGTCCCCACCGAGGAGTGGATGGACAAGATCCTGACTGCGATGGTTCCGCCGCATGCCCGCCGTCGCATGGATGAAGAACGCGAAGTCGACTTCAGCTACTACGAGCCCGGCGTGGGACGTTTCCGGACCAACGTGTTCCAGCAACGCGGTACGTTCGCCCTGGCCATGCGCTATGTGAAGACGCAGGTCCCGAGCTTCGAGGAATTGGGCCTCATGCCCATCATCAAGTCCATCGCTGCTTCCCCCCGCGGTATCGTCTTGGTCGCCGGCACGACGGGTTCCGGCAAGTCCACCACGCTGGCGGCGATGCTCGAGCACATCAACGCCAACTTCAAAAAGCACATCGTCACACTGGAAGACCCCATCGAATTCGTCTTCGAGGACAACCAGTCCGTCGTCGAGCAACGCGAAGTCGGTCTCGACACCGGCAGCTTCCAAGCAGGCTTGAAGCACGTCCTGCGTCAGGATCCCGACATCATCATGGTCGGCGAAATGCGCGATGCCATCTCGTTCCAGGCGGCGATCAGCGCAGCAGACACCGGTCACCTGGTACTCTCCACCCTGCACACTCAAAACGCCTCGCAGTCGATCGGCCGCATCCTGGACTTCTTCAAACCCGACGAGCGCGAGCAAATTCGCCGACAATTGGCCGCCACGCTGCGCGCTGTCGTCTGCCAACGCATGGTCAGCACCGTCAACGGCGGGGTCACCCCTTCCCTCGAAATCCTCATCAACACTCCGACTGTTCGGAAGATGCTCGAGGAAAACCGCCTGGAGAAACTCGGCGCGGCCATCGAGACCGGACGCGAAGACGGCATGCAAAGCTTCAACCAGGCTCTCTACGACCTGGTCAAGGCAGGCAAGATCAGCGAGAAGGAAGCCCTCGGAAAGGCGACCAATCCGCAGGCTTTGGAGATGATGTTCAAGGGCATCTTCCTCGACGAAGGCCGCCGCATCCTTTCCTGAGGGCACTCGCACGCTTGCCGCCCGCGGTGCCCCCGCGTCGCTTGCCCCCGCGTCGCTATTGCTTCCCACCCCCGGTATCGGCAATCTCACATCCGTCATTCCGACCGTGCACCGGTAGCTCAATTGGATAGAGCTTCTGACTTCGGATCAGAAGGTTGCAGGTTCAAGTCCTGCCCGGTGCACCACGGCTTTTATTGGGGTTTCTGAGGGTTTTCGGCAATCCTCCCCCATTGACCGAATGCCCGCTGTACACCGGCTGTACACCGGCTGAACCCTTTTTGGACCGTTTGAGGTGTCCTGAGGAACTTCGCCCCAAGGGACCATTGTTGAATCCTGATCGGCTTACGGCTTCGTCTCGCGGACCATCGTCTCTGAACGAATAACCTTTCCCTCCGAGTCGAGAACCAGTTCGACGGCCTGATTGGGGGCCTTGGCAACCACTCGATAGACCGTTCGACCGTCTTCGTAGACTTCGGCCACTCGCCGGATAGGAATCTCACCGACGGCCTGCTGCACCGTCCGTTGCATACCGTCCGACAAACCTCCGAGCTCCATGTCGACTCGACGTGTCACCACCTGCCCCTTTTCGTCCAAGGCCAACTCCACGCCGCGACCATCCTGGGTTTTGGATTCCAAGGAATAGAAGACCTTGCCGTCGGATTGTTTGATGTGTGCTCCCTCCAAAGGCACGTCTCCGAGTTGCAGGCGGAAACCCTCCAACACCGCTGCGGGAATTCCGGATCGATCCACCCAGCCGTTCCGAATGTAGTCGGGAATTCCGGCTCCTTTGTAGTTGGCACCCTGAACCAATGTCGCACGCGAAGCGGCTTGTGCTGCACCCTCGACCGCCCGGAACCGCTCTTCGATCAGCCGCCGCAAGGAGGCGACCTCGCTGCGGATCGCGGTCAGTTCCGATGCAGTTTGGGCTCCGAGATTTTCACCGCCGAGAGGCGCCGTCGGCACCGGCGCTTCCACGGTCGGTTCCGACTGCAATTCTGTGATTCGACCACGAAGACGGCGCACCTCGATTTGATTCCAACCACCCCAGACAACCACCCCTAAAATTCCCACCCATACCGCCCAGCGTCGTTGCATGTCTCAGTTATTCCGCTCTGCTGCCTCGTGGCAAACCTTCAATTGATGACCTTCAGGACGAGGCGGACATTCGTTGGTGATACCCCCTTTCGCCGGTAGCCGGAATGGCTGGAGATTTGCCCGGAAACGAGCAGCGCACAGGGTTCGACGGATTGAGGCGTGCCGCCGCGGAGGCGCTTCTGCGATGCCCTGCGGCCGGGTCATCTCACCGGAACTCGACCGCCCGAGGTTCCCGACGTCGGGCCATCCAACCCCAGTGAATCATCAGCCCCACGAAGAAGATCCACTCCCAAAGCGGCGTCGAATGGAGGCCGTCGCCGGGCCAATGGCGCAGACTGCGGTCTTCTCGGCAGAGTCGTTCCCACTCCATCAATTGGTAGAATCCGAAGGCCGAGACACAGGCGTACAGGTGGAAGGGCCACAGGCTGCGAAGGGCACGACCCGCCAGAAAGTACGCGACTGCATCGAGAACGACTCCGAGTCCCAGAATCGGAATACCCCAAAGAGCGATTCGCGTGTGAAACTGACCACTGGTCATTCCAAACCAATGGCCTGAGCGGCTGTCCGGAATCCACACCGTCACCAGTATCATTATCAGGCCGACGGCCAGCGTGAAGCTGGACGCACCACTGAGGCTCGCCCAATTCCGCACCCAACGCCGATGACGGAGCACCAACAGGTCCGCCATCCATAGCAACAGCGCCGTCATGCCTAACTGATAAATTCGCCAGCCGGCGGGGTTCCGATCGGCATCCGGCGAGCCCAGGTAGGAAATGGTGCACCGCATCGGTGAATACCGGTTCTCGGACGGATAAAGTCCCCAGGCCACCACCATCCCGATGATCCCCAGACACAGCAGCCTCCGGCGTCGCATTGAGCCGTCGTCCAGAAATCGTCGCAGGAGCTCACGCATTGGGTGAGCCAGAGGATGACCCAGGCGCAGCCGGCGGCACAACGGGTGAAGTATGCCGGCAGCTCACCATGGGCTTCTGTGAAAGACGCTGAGGCTCCGATTGAGCTCCATGCGCCAGCGGTGTGGAGGGAGATATCCCCTCCAGGTTTTCCATCGTTTTCTTTCAGACGGACACCGGGGATGCTCCGGCCATGTCGATCCGGCATCTTTTGAAGGCCAGTGTTCCCGTGCTGATGGGGTTGTGGTGTGGCTTGGCTAACACCTGGGGCGCTGAATTGAGGGTACCCGCCTTCACGGCCTACACCCTGCCCGACACCGATTCACCCCGCATCTCTGAGCGCGGCGGGGTGCGCGGGTGGACAGACCCCGCACAAACGGTGCACTGGTACGGACGCCTCAACCAACCCGGCGCGCTCCAAGCCAAGCTTCGCTTGCGCCTGCCCGAGGGGGCCGAATCCAAGTTGCGCCTCACCGTGGCGGGGGGATTTCGGGAGGTGACGGTCAAGGGCGTATCTGGTTCCGAGCCATTGACCGCCGACTTCGGCACGTTTTCGGTCGAACGCCCCGGCTATCAGGACTTCCGCTTGGAATCGATCAACACAAAGGGCCAAGACGCCGGCCAACTGGAGGCCCTGGTGCTCGACGGTCCCGCCGTCGAAGGCGCCCATTTCAACCTCAAGGAACGTCGCAACGCCGCCTCGGTTCACCTCAGCTACAAGGCTCCGACCAATGCCATCGCCGCGTTCTATTGCGAAGTGACTGCGGTCGAGGAACCGGTGACCACGTTCTACATGGCCTGCGGTTGGCACCGGGGCTATTTCGGCATGCAAGTCAACAGCCCCACCGAGCGGCGGATCATCTTTTCGGTCTGGGATAGCGGCGAAGAAGCAGTCGACCGCAACAAGGTTTCCGCCGAGAAGCGAGTCCAACTCCTGGGCAAGGGCGACGGGGTTTACTCTGGAGATTTCGGCAACGAAGGCACCGGTGGTCACAGCCACCTGAAGTACCCGTGGAAGACCGGCCAAACCCAGCGCTTCCTGGTCACCGCCCAGCCGACCAATCAGACCTTCACGGTCTATTCCGGATACTACCACCATCCCGACAGCCACCGATGGATGCTCATTTCGTCGTGGAAAGCCCCGCGCGAGGGCGGAT
Source organism: Akkermansia muciniphila (assembly GCA_945861075.1). Lineage (GTDB taxonomy): Bacteria > Verrucomicrobiota > Verrucomicrobiia > Limisphaerales > UBA9464 > SXXZ01. The sequence continues at coordinate 3,114 of CAMATE010000140.1, read as the reverse complement.
GGCTGCGCGGTCCGCACAGCTTCAGCGAGAACTTTTGGGGCAGTACAGGCCACCTGCCCCGCAAGGCGCTGTATGGTCGCCAATGGATCCGCACTCCCGGCGGCGACTGGCTCGAAATCACCGAGGCCAGCTTCAGCCACGACCCCACGGGCAAGAGCGATCGATTGGATCGGTTCATGGGTGTGGAGAAGGGGCAGTTCTTCTTGAGCCACGGCGGATTCCTCGAGGGTACCATGCCCTTCGGCGAACGCTTCACCCGCCCCGCAACCGTTGAACCCCCGAAGGATTTGGTCGAGTTCTTCCGATAAATCACCGCTCAAACGGACCTCCGATCAGGAACACCCCCGGTTGCCACAACCAGCAATACCCGCCACCTTGCCAAAACAACGATCATGAGTTCCCAAGGAATCGCACGTGTCATCGGAGTCGGGCTGCTGCTCTTCAGCGGCCTCATCATGGCCACCTCGGGAACCTTTGTGGTTAAGCCCGGGTTTCGCGGGATCGAGGTGACCATGGGTCGGGTCTCACCGGACTTCAAACCGGAGGGCTTCGGCCTGAAGGCCCCGTTCGTCACCGAGATCATCCCGATCTCCGTGCGCCAGCAAACCGCCGAAGAGTTGGCCGAGTGCTATTCGTCGGACCTCCAACAAATCCGGGTGGACTTGCGCCTGCTCTACCGGATTCCCGAGGCTTCAGTCGTCAAACTGTTCCAGGATTACGATGGCAACCCATTCGAAAGCTTGGTCGCTCCTCGAGTCCAAGAAGCGCTGAAAGAGGTCGCTGCGATGCAGAGCGCAGAGTTGATCGTGAAGAACCGCGAGCAAATCAAAACCCGGTCGCTGGAAATCGCCCGCCGCAAGATCGGCTCGCTCGTAGTTTTGGAGGACATCGTCATCCAGAACATCTCGCTCACCCGCGAACTCGAGCACGCCATCGAGGCCAAGATGGTTCAAGAACAGGAGGCCTCGAAATCCAAGTACTTCCAGCAACGAGTTCAAATCGAGGCCGACACGGCGGTGATCAAAGCCAAGGGCGAGGCCGAGTCGATCATCATAAGGGGGGATGCCCTCAAGAAGAACCCGGCCTTCGTGGATCTGCAAATCGTGGACCGTTGGGACGGCATCGCTCCACTGGTCATCGGCGGCAAAGACCAAATCTTGTTGAACTTCCAGGACCTCGAACGACTCAAAGGCCAAAAGACGGATCCTTCAGGAAACCGCCCGGCGACTCCCGCCGCTGCCACCTCGCCGGCCCCCAGGAACATCAAGCGCTGACGCCATGAACCCTCAAACCGCTTCCCGTCTCATCGTCGCCTCGATCGCGTTCTTCGTGGCGCTGCTGGTGCTCAACTCGGCGTCGTATGTCATCGAACCCGGCACCCGCGGGCTCAAGGTGACCCTCGGCAAGACGCAGGAGGGATTCCTACCCGAGGGCTTCGGGTTCAAGACCCCGTTCATCACCAGCATCGTGCGGGTCAATGTCCGCCAACGCACTCGGGCGCTGACGGCCGACTGTTTTTCCTCGGACTTGCAACAGGTGAAGATCGACCTCCGGGTTCTGTTCCGCATCCCGGAGGCGTCGGTCGTTCCGATCTACCGCGAGTTCGCCGGCGATCCCTTCGACAGCCTGATTGCGCCACGGATCCAAGAGGCCATCAAGGAAGTCACGGCGATGATGACGGCGGAGCAGGTCGTCAAGAACCGCGAGGAGATCAAGAAGAAGTCCATGGCTCTGGCCAGTCAGAAGATCGGACAACTGTTGTTGGTCGAAGACATCGTCCTGCGCGACATCGATCTCTCGCCGGAGTTGGAAAAGGCCATCGAAGCCAAGATGGTGGCTGAGCAGCAGGCCAACCAAGCCCGCTTCACCCAGGTCCAGACCCAGACCGAATCTGAAACCGCGGTGATCAGCGCCAAGGGCGAGGCCGAGGCCATCCGGGTCCGCGGCGAGGCCCTGCGGCAAAGCCCATCCTTCCTGCGTTGGAAGATCGTCGAACGCTGGAACGGGCGTTCACCCATGGTCATCCCGCCGCCTTCTGATCACAACGCGGCCGGCCTCCTGCTCCCGATCAGTCCGGCGGAAACCCCGTCCACGCCATGAACTCACGCCGACGGGCCGTGATCCAGGCACTGTTCCTGGCGGCCTTGGGCTTGTTCCTGATCTGGATCTTCCCCAACGCCGCGGCCTTCACCGAGATGGCGGCTCGCGAACTGCGCTACTTGTGGTGGCTGGTGCTCATGATCGGCGTCGGTGCGTGGCTCATCTGGGGCTACGGACGAAAGCCCAAGGAATAGCCAAGACGGCTCGCGGCAGTGTCGCCCAGCGGCCGCCTGACTCCCGCGCAAATCTGCCACATCCAGGGGATGTCCCTCTCTTGAGACCGAGGCAATGTCCTGATACGAGCGATCGCTACACCAGCTGAGACACTGTCGCCGGTGGCATGATTCCCAACTCCAAGACACCAACCGCCGCGGCTTCGAAGGCTCCGCCGGCGTCGGCTCAACCTCCGCGCACGAGCTTGAGGAAGGCGGCTTCGTCCACGATGGCCACGCCCAACTCCCTGGCCTTGTCCAACTTGGACCCAGCGCTGTCGCCGGCCAGCAGATAGTCGGTGTTGCGACTGACCGAAGACGCGACCTTGCCGCCGGCCTGCCGAATCATCGCCGAGGCCTCGTCACGGCCGAGGGTGGGCAGGGTTCCAGTCAATACCCAGGTCTTGCCGACGATGGACCCCGAGGCCGAGCCCGACCCCAAGCTCGCTGCGGCCCGCTCGGTCTTGGGTTGGATGCCCAATTGGTTCAACCTCTCCAGGGTCCGACGCCCGGTCTCGGACTCCAAATATGCGGTCAGCGCTCCCGCGGCACCGTATTCGATCCGCGTCACATATTCGGGCACGGCCGAACTGCCCTTCTGCCGCAGTTGGGTCCAGCGGGCATTGGCCTCGGCGGCTCCCAGCTCCACCAATCGATCCCCCTGATCGCGGATCTCGCCCTTGAGCCGCTCGTACTCCTCGCGACGGCGCTCGCGGTCCATCGAGTCCGGGGCCGCCAACGAGGGCGAGGCCTCGGAGAGTTGGTCGTAAAGTCGCCCCAATCGGACGATGCCCGCCAAGAT
>CAMATE010000139.1 GCA_945861075.1 Akkermansia muciniphila | reverse complement strand
AGGTCACGGCGCCGGCAATGGCGCGTTCGAGTCGGAGGCGTTCGTCGAGCAGCGCTTGGGCTTGTTGGCGGGACCGGGGATCCAATTCGGCCAGGGCGGCGGCCGGCCATTCCCACTCGTCCGCCGTGGGGTTTCGACCTTCAAAGGGTTTCCGGTCACTGGCATCGGCCACCGTGATCCAGTTACCGGAGTCCGTTTCCACTTCGATGCGATAGGCCGTGGCCAAGCGATCGGAGAATTCTCCCTCACGGTCGCGGGCCCAACTCACCCGGTCGATGCGCTGCGGCTCAGGGAACTCCAAGACGACCCATCCGCGGCCCTTTTCGTGAGACATCCAGCTGTGGGAGTTGCCGTACTGTCCATCGTGGATGAAGCGCAGTTCGTGTCGGTTCTCCACGGTGGTGTCGCCGGAGGATCGGACTCGGGTGCCCCGGCTCGCCAAGGCGACGTTTCGAGACTCCAGGTCCCAGACTTCCAACTCGTCGATGCAGGGTTCCAGCGAATTAGTCTCCAAAATGGTGAAGCGCATCCGCCGTGTGCTGACCGCAGCAAAACGGTCGGTGTTCATCCGGGCTTGGACGGCCGCGCGCGCCAGCGTTGCCTTGGAGGGAGGGTTTCCGGTGGCAGGACCGGGTCGGGCCAAGGGTTCCAGTTTCGACAAAGCGGCCACCACGGATGCCTTGCGCTCTTTCCACCGGCGGATGTCTTCGCGGCGGGCTTGGGATTCTGGGTCCGTCAGTTCCCGATCTCCGTATTCGACCCCGGCGAAGAAGGCCTGCATGCCGAAATAATCCCGGGAAGAAATCGGGTCGAACTTGTGATCATGGCACCGCGCGCAGCCGATGCTCAGACCCAGGAAGCTCTGGGCGGTGTTGACGACGATTTCGTCGAGGGCGTCTTGTCGGGCCAGGCGCTTGGAAATGTCGTCGGCTCCGATCTGGCCCGGCAGGAGCACCGAGGCCGTGACCAGGAATCCCGTGGCGGCGTCGCGACCGTGCTGATCTCCAGCCAGTTGCTCCCGGATGAAGTCGGGATAGGGCGTGTCGGCATTGAAGGCCTGGATCACATAGTCCCGATACGGCCAGGCATGAGGGCGTTCGGTGTTGACCTCGAAACCATGGGTGTCGGCGTAGCGCACCACATCCAGCCAATGCTGGCCCCAGTGCTCTCCGTAGGCCGGAGACTGCAAGAGGGACTCCACCACCCGCTCAGCGGCATCCGGGCGCGGATCTCGCTGGAAGGCCAGAGCTTCTTCCGGTGTCGGCGGAAGGCCGGTCAGGTCGAAGTGCACCCGGCGCAACCAGGCGATGCGGTCGGCTTCGGGTGACGGATCCAGACCGGCCCGTTCCAGCGCATCCAGAATCCACAAATCAGGAGCGGTCCGGGCCCATCCGACGGCTTTCGGCCGAGGAGGTTCCGCCAGGCTCAGGGGTTCGAAGGCCCAGTGGGTGACCGGGTTGTTCGTCGCTTCAGCCAATAACGCCGCGGCTCCCCAGAGCGCGGTCGCGAGGTGACGGATCCAGACTGGAATGAAGCGTCGCATGCCGAGGGCTATCCGGGGAGATCAACGGACCCACAGCAGACCATCCTGCTTGCCGGGGTCAAGGGGTTGGCTATTCCGACTTTGTGCTGCCCGGACTTTCTCCTTGCCTCGGAACGGTTCCGGACGAACTTATGAAAACTATGAAGAAAATCCTCGCACTCGCCGCCACACTGTTCCTGTCCGCCTCCGTTTTCGCCGGGGAATTCCCGGACATTAGCGTCAAGGAGGTCAAGGCCCTGGTGGCTTCCAAGAAGGCCGTGTTCATCGATGTGAACGGTTCGGAATCCTACGCCAAGGCCCACGTCCCGGGCGCTCTGGATTTTGACGCCATCGAGAAAGACTTCGCCAAGTCGCTGCCGGCCGACAAGTCCTCGCTGATCGTCGCCTATTGCGGCGGCCCGCGTTGCAAGGCTTACAAGGCTGCCGCTGAGGCCGCTGAGAAGCTGGGCTACAAGAACGTGAAGCACATGTCCGCCGGCATCTCCGGATGGACCGCTGCCGGCGAGAAGACCGAGAAGGCCAAGCACTAATCGGCGCTCGTTCGATCACTCACCCCTCACTGGGCAACGGTCAACGGTCTTCAAACCGGCCCGACCGACCCGTTGGGGAAACCGGGCACGGTTGCCCGAAGAATGGTTCGAATCACCGCGGCTTCGCTGTCACTCAAGTGGCGGGAAGCCGCGTTGCGTTGTTCGGGGCTGAGCGCGTGATCCAAATCCCGCAGGATGCGCCGGCGTAAATCGGCATCCAAACCCTCGAAGAACGGCGTGTGGACAAGATAGCTGCAGCGGAAGCGCAGCAGTCGGGTCCGGAGGTCCAGATCCTTGAGGGAATGGCCGTCGACTGCCTTGCGGTTTCGGGCAAAGCCCTCCCGGAAGGCGGGATTTCCCGGGATGCCTGAGGCGGGAAGCGGGGCCTCTTGGGCGAAGAGCAGGTAGCTCAGCAGGTCGGCCAGTTCTGTCTCCAGATCTGGGGGCAGGGCTTGGGGCACGGAGCCGCCATTCCGGTGGCGGAGTTCCCGGAATCGGTACTGGGCCCGGATCAATCGATTTACCCCTCCGACCTGATGTTCATGGAGCAGGTGGGCCAAGAGGTCGCTGGTGGCCACGGGATAGCGCTCGAAGGAGAAACGCGTTCCCGGCTCCAGGGGCGTGGCACTGAGTTCGCCCTGATACAGCCGACCCATCCGGTTGCCCCAGTGACCGTCAAAGCCACCCGTGCCGGTGACGTACCAACCGCCGAAGCGCTCGGCCAGAGGCTGGGTGTGTCCGGACTGGCCGGGATGGAAGGTGTCGAGGCTGCCGCCGCCGGGTCCGGGAGCCACGGATTTCACGGACAATCCGGGGACCTTGAGCGTGTCCTCATTGGCGTGGCAGTTCATGCAGCGCCGGGCCCGTTCGACCACCACCCGGGAGTCGCTGCGGGGAATGTCGAAGATGTAGAAGACAGCCCCCAGCTCGGCATCAATCGTCGCCACTTCAATTTTCCCGCCGGGCACGTAGCCCAAATACAAATCGTCGCTGAAGTAGAGGGCCCGGGGATTGTCCGGGTTGATGAGGCTCAGTTGGAGGCTGGTGTTGGAGAAGACCAACAGTTGGGACGACTCCGGTATGTCCAGCGCTCGCAGCAGGCTTTTCAGAAAGGCCCGTTCGCTGGAGCGGTCCAGCGGAAGGCGGCCCGAGGCCAGTTCAGGAATGCGGCGACTGAAACGATCGACGGCCGTTCGTTGGAAATAGCGGTGGGGCTCGGAGTCGAGATCAGGTTCCCACTCCGCCGCACGCGCTGTCCCGGTGAGGGCTATGATCGGAAGCAGTCCCAGCAGCGGCATGAGCCCCTGGACAGCAGCGCCGACTCGCCGTTCCCGATGCAGTGTGCCCTTCATGGAGTCGAAGGTGTCATCGACCTCGTGGTCGGACAAACTTCATGACGGGATCCATGCGGCTCATCAGCTCCGGATCGCGTGGCAGGTTGAACTGGTCCCAGTAGCGTTGTTTGAAGGGGTTGAGATAACTGCCCAGTGCTTGGTCGTTGGCCTCTGTTTCGGGAAGGACTTCTGTCCACCACGCATCATAGGCCTTCTGCAATTGGTTGACGATGTCCGGATGACGGGCGCTGAGGTCCTGGCTTTCACCGGGATCGGTTTGCAAATCGTAGAGTTCCCGGTGGTTCACGAGCTTGAAGCGGGAGTTCCGGATGGCGCAGAGCCGATACTGGGCCGCCGCCGACTCGCCGTATTCCCAGCGGCCGAAGTGGGTGACCAGCAAGCGGTCGGCCCACGGTGCCTGTGGATTCTCAAGCAGCGGCACCAGGGAGCGGCCCTCGACTTGTCGGTGGAGGTGTCTGAAATCAACTCCGGCCAGTGTGGCCAGTGTGGGAAAGAGGTCGATGTGGGCAGTGAGCGCCGCGCAGTCGGTGCCGGCGGGCAGTCGGCCCGGCCAGCGCCAGAACGCCGGCACGCGGATGCCGCCTTCGTAGGGAGTGCCTTTCACGCCGCGCATGCCGGCATTGAAGATCTTGTCGACCGAATGGCCGTTGTCGGTTTGGAAGATCACCAGCGTGTCGCGGCCCCAAGGCTGCCCGTCGATGCGGGCCATCAACCGGCCCAGGGCGGCATCGAGATGCGCGATCATCGAATAATAGGCCACCGCGTTGGTGGAGAGGCCGCGGCCCCGGTAGGGTGCGGCCCATGACTCGCCGGGAATCACGAAGGGATCGTGCGGTGCATTGGGCGTGACCATGGCGAAGAAGGGTTTCCCTTGAGTGCCGCATTCGGCCATCCAATCGCCGGCCCGATCGAAGAAGACGTCGGTGCAATACCCGCGCGTTTTCTCGAAGGCGCGGCCGTTCCAGAGAGCGGGATTGTGGTACTGATTGCCTGGGGCATCGCCGCAACTCCCCGGGAAGGTCTGACCGATGCCACCGCCGCCATGGATCAACACCCGGTCGAACCCGCGCTTTTCAGGCAGATAAGCGTCTTCATCACCCAGGTGCCATTTGCCGAAAATCCCGGTGGTGTAGCCTGCCGTGCGGAGTACTTCGGGCAAGGTCACCGCATCGAGCCGAAGGCGTTCCCGCTCGAAGATGGTGTGGGTCACTCCATTGCGGAATTCATGACGACCGGTCAGCAGTGCCGAGCGGGTGGGCGCGCACGTGGGGCTGACATGGTACTGCGTGAAGCGGAGGCTTTGCGAGTGGAGGCGGTCGAGGTGCGGGGTCCGCAGGATCGGGTTGCCGTGGCACGACATCTCCCCGTAGCCCTGATCGTCGCTCATGATGAAGACGATATTGGGCCGGCTGCCGGCGAGGCGCTGGGGTGGGCCCGGACGCAGGTCCGTGGCCCGCACCGGGAGCAGGCAAGCCAAGAGAGTCAGGAACGCCAGGGTGCGGGACAGTTTCAGGCGGGCGCTCATGGCTTGGGTGTTCTCTCGGGACTTCAGTCCAGGTAGCCGTCCGGGTGCTTCACATGCCATTCCCAAGCTGTTTGCACAATCTGGTCGAGGTGCGGGTAGCGCGGTTTCCAACCGAGTTCGGTGGCGGCCTTTTGAGCCGCGGCGACCAAGCGGGGCGGATCGCCGGGACGGCGGTCTTTCTCGATGACGGTAATGGTCCGACCCGAGATTTTTCGGCACGCCTCGATGACTTCACGCACCGAGAAACCGGAGCCATTGCCCAAGTTGAAGAAGCCCTGCTTGCCGGGAGCCAGCGCCTGAATGTGGGCCTGAGCCAGATCGGCGATGTGGATGTAGTCGCGGATGCACGTACCGTCGGGCGTCGGATAATCGGTGCCGTAGATATCGACTTGGGATTTTTGTCCCAAAGCGACTTTAAGAACGTTGGGGATGAGGTGGGTTTCAATGCGGTGGTGTTCACCGAATTTCACGCTGGCTCCAGCGGCATTGAAGTAGCGGAAGGCGACGAACTCCAAGCCGTGGAGGTCGCGGTACCACGACAGGATGCGTTCAAACATGAGCTTTGACTCGCCGTAGGGATTCACCGGTCGCTGCGGCAGGGTCTCGTCCATGGGCATTTTCTCGGGGATGCCGTAGGTGGCGCAGGTGGAGCTGAAGACGAATTTCCGGACGCCATGGGCCACGCAGGCGTCGAGCAGGTTGATGCCCGAGGCGACGTTGTTGCGGAAGTACTTGGAGGGATTGGTCATCGACTCGCCCACCAACGCGTGCGCGGCGAAGTGGATCACGGCCTCGGGCTTCACCTTCGCGATGACCGAATCGATGAGGTTCCGGTCGCTGAAATCCCCGCCCACGAACGAAGCTCTGGGATCCACGGCCGACCGGTGGCCTTCAGAAAGGTTGTCGAAGACGGTGACTGAATGCCCCGCGTTGAGCAGCTCCTCGACGCACACCGATCCGATGTATCCGGCCCCGCCGGTGACAAAAACGTTCATGGCTGGCCGAGTATGGGAGTAACTCTACCCAAAAAGCCAGCGGCCTCATCGGTGGGGCCCCAGTGCCGTCGGCTCCCCACGAGTGCCCGTGTGACCCGAGATGGGCGTCGTCTGGGGCAGGGTATTCCCCATCCGCTGAGACCTTGTCTGCCGCGAGACCCCCCTTGAGTTCCCCTTGCCGGCCCGGGGTCCGTCCCGCTTTAATGCTCCTTTGCCGTGGCATATCCCCGCGGCGGTGAATTTTTCAGAGAAAGAACTACCCACATGGCCTACACCACCTGCTCCGTCCCCGCCGGCGGCAAGATCAGCATCCAGAACGGCAAGCTCAATGTGCCCGATCAACCCATCATTCCCTTCATCCGGGGTGATGGCACTGGCCCGGACATCTGGGCCTCCTCGGTGCGGGTGATGGATGCGGCCGTGGCCAAGGCTTACGGTGGCAAGCGCAAGATCTCTTGGATGGAAGTCTTCGCCGGTGAGGAAAGCTTCAAGCGCTTCAACAACTGGCTCCCGGACGACACCGTTGACGCTTTCCGCGAATTCCTCGTGGGCATCAAGGGACCGCTGACCACTCCCGTGGGCGGTGGTATCCGCTCGTTGAATGTCGCGCTGCGCCAGATGCTCGACTTGTATGTCTGCCTCCGTCCGGTGCAGTACTTCACCGGCGTGCCCAGCCCGGTGAAGCGACCCGAGTTGGTCGACATGGTGATCTTCCGCGAGAACACCGAAGACATCTACGCCGGCATCGAATATGCCTCCGGCACGCCCGAGGCCCAGAAGGTCCTCGACTTCATCGCCAAGGAATTCCCGAAGCAGTATTCCAAGATCCGCTTCGGCACCACCCAGGCTGCCGCCGAGTTCTGGAAGAGCGTGGGCAATGAGGCCTTCCCGACCGACGTTCAGGTCGGTGTCGGCATCAAGCCGGTGAGCTATTCGGGCAGCGTGCGGCTCATCCACAGCGCCATCCAGTACGCCATCGACAATGGTCGCAAGTCGGTGACCTTGGTCCACAAGGGCAACATCATGAAGTTCACCGAGGGTGCCTTCCGCGATTGGGGCTACAAGGTGGCCAAGGAACACTTCGGAGCCGTGGAAATCGATGGCGGCCCGTGGTGCAAGATTCCGGAAGGCAAGCCGGGCGCGGGCATCGTCATCAAGGATTCCATCGCTGACATCGCGTTGCAGCAAGTGCTCACCCGCCCGACAGATTTCGACGTCATCGCCACCTTGAACCTGAACGGTGACTACCTGAGCGACGCGTTGGCGGCCCAGGTGGGTGGCATTGGCATCGCTCCGGGCGGCAACATCAATTACATCACTGGCCACGCCATTTTCGAGGCCACCCATGGCACCGCGCCGAAGTACGCCGGTAAGGACATGGTGAACCCGGGTTCGGTGGTGCTTTCAGGCGAGATGATGCTCCGTCACCTCGGTTGGATCGAGGCGGCCGACCTCATCCTCAAGGGGCTCAATGGCGCCATCGGTTCCAAGAAGGTCACCTACGATTTCGCCCGACTCATGGAGGGTGCGACCGAAATCAAGTGCTCGGCCTTCGGTGACAACATGATCGCCCACATGTGATTCCTTGCGGGTAATCCCGCGGGTTCTCCGGTTTCCGGGGACTCCGCGGGCCCCAGTGCTTGCGGTTGCCACAGCAGGCGTTGCCAGAAGAGCGGGTGTGCTGTGCCCGCGAAGCCCTGGAGTTGGCCTCCAAGGCTTCATCCAAGCGGGGATGGCCTGCTGCTTGGGTCCGGTTCCTGCGTGTCGGTTGGACTTTTTCGGCGACCTTCACCTCCGGATAAAGCTGTTGCCGAGGCCGTTTCCTGTCCTATCCTACCGTTTCAATTGTTGACGCGATGAACTCCGAACTGACCAAGAAAGCCCTCGAAATCGTCGGGAATCCCAGCACTCTGGTGAATCTCATGTCGCGCCGCGTACGCCAGCTCACTTCAGGTGGCGGCGGTATGTCTCGTCCGCTGGTGGAACCCCCGGTGGGTGCCGGCGTCGCGGACATCGCGCTGCTCGAAATCATCGAGGGAAAGATCACCTTCGAGTCCACTCAGGAAGAATCAGCTGAGGCGACGGAAGCAGCGGCTGGAAAGCCGGCTCCCAAGCGCCGTCGCAAGGCGGTCGCCGCCTAAGGGGTTTTGAGGAATCGGATCCGACCATCACCGGATCCCCATTGGCCCAAGTCCAAGTATTGGACTCAGTCTAAGATACGCCGGAGAGTCCCTTCTCCGGCGTTTTTCTCGGTGCAAGGCGCTTATGTCCGACATCGTCACCAACTCCAAGGCCCGGCGCGACTACCATGTCTTGGAGACCTATGAGGCCGGCGTGGTGCTTCGCGGTTCCGAGGTGAAGTCGATTCGTGCCGGCAAGGTCCAGATCGCTGATGCCTTCGCCAAGGTGGATCGCGGGCAGGTGTGGCTGCACAATGCCCACATCGACGAGTACGTGTTTGCGACCCACGAGATCCACGCTCCCAAAGCGCCCCGCAAACTGCTGCTCAACAAGGCCGAGATCCGCAAGCTGGCTGAGGTGGCCAATGTCAAAGGCAACTCGCTCATCCCCCTGTCGCTGTACTGGAAGGGCGATCGCGTGAAGCTCTCGCTGGGCGTCTGCAAGGGCAAGGCCGAGTACGATAAGCGGCAGGATATCCGCAAACGGGAGGACGAACGGGAGATGCGCCGGGCCAGCACCACCTTGCGCCGATCGTAATTTGTCAGCGTCTGAGTCCGATCGGGACGGCGAAAACAATTCCCCAATTCCCTCCAATTCATCGGATTGATCAAAAACGGCCTGCCTGTGGCATGGGAGCAGGCATGGACTTTGACACGGGCATCGTGAAAGCCCGTTTCGAACAGATCGTTTCGAACAGATCGTTTCGACGAGACCTCTAACTTCGGCCCGAGTTTTATCAGCCGATTATCAGCTGATCATGGGTCGAAAAGGAGTCTGCTGGAGCCTCGTCGGAATTAGTTTCCGGCCTTGGGATGAAGTTCGAGTTTCGTGTAGGCCGACTTCGGG
>CAMATE010000138.1 GCA_945861075.1 Akkermansia muciniphila | reverse complement strand
GAACCAGAGCTGTCGTCGTCATTGCCCCCACCGTACCGGTGCAGGTAATCAACCTGACCACTCACCGCATTGGTCACGGCCAAGTCGGGCAACCCTTCATAGATGTCGTACGACACGTTGTTGGTCGTCCAACCAGGGTTGTTCAGGCGGGCATTGCCGAAGAGGACGATGCCACCCCACAAACCACGGGTCGGGAAAGGCAAGTCGCCCGCATCAGTCACATCATCGGCCACCGCCGTGAAGATGATCGGACGGGTCGCCGTGCCGTTCGCGTTGAGCTTGCCGCCAGCGCAAACAAACAAGCAGCCGAAGTCATTGGCTGCACTGGTCGAAGTGCCCGTTCCCGAATCACCCTTCACCACCGTGCCCGCTTCGATGTTCAACACCGCGTTGCTCATCACGTAGGTGAAGCCCGTCAGGATGTACGTGTTCGTCGCCACCCAGTTGTGGTTGCCGTACAGATATCCGGTGACCTGATTGGTTTCGCCTCGGACCTTAGTGCCGATCAGCGCGGAAGTAAGCGTGATCCAAAGGATCAGCCATGCTGGAAGACGACGAGTTTTCATGATTTGTGGTCTTAGGAGCCCCTTTGGTAATGCAAATGGGTCTCTTTAAGTGGACCAACCTTTGGTGGCCCATGTGACAACTGTATGACGCTTGGATGTTTTTCCCGTAAAGACCGGGGAACCCCAATTTTGCTCCAACCACATCTTCTGAAGCAGAGATCCCAAGAGATTCGCGTCAGGCATCAAACAGGATTCGCTCCGGAAAACTTTGGGTGACGCAGCGTTTCCTGCTTGGACTGACCCAGTCCTCCCGTTAGCAGACTGGGGATCAACCCTTCGTCACCACGAAGCTGGTCGGTGCCATGAAATACAACGCCATCTGGATTTCAGATCTCCATCTCGGGAGCAGGCATAGCCAGACCGAGCTTCTGTTGGAGTTCCTACACAACCATGAGTGTCGGCACTTGTACCTTGTCGGGGACATCATCGACGGGTGGGAACTGCGACGTCGCTGGCTTTGGAGCAGTGAAGCCAACACGGTGATCCAGAAAATCCTGCGGATGAACCGGAAACAGACCCGGATCACCTATGTGTTCGGCAATCATGACGAGTTCATGCAGCAGTTCCTGGGTTTGAATCTGGGTGGAGTGCGTCTCGTGGAACGGGCCATCCACGAGGGTATCGACGGGCGACGCTATCTGGTCTTGCACGGGCACCAACTGGACGGACTGGTTCTTTTCAATCGACTGCTCGAGCGTGTGGGTTCCCGGCTTTATGACTGGATTCTGGAATTCAACCTGCATTTGAACCGACTCCGTCGACGGTTGGGTTTCGGATACTGGTCCGTCGCCGCCTACCTGAAATTTCAGGCCAAGGGAGCTGTTCGATACGTCACTCAATATGAAGAAGCCATGGTGCGTATGGCCCGACAAGCCGGGGTCGAAGGGGTTATTTGCGGTCACATTCACCGAGCGGAAATTCGGACGGTTCAGGGTTTCGAGTATCTGAACTGCGGCGACTGGGTGGAGAGTTGCACCGCATTGGCGGAGGATTTCGAAGGCAACATCCACCTGCTGAAACTCCAACAATCTGGTGTTCGCTCTCTGGGAGCCCCTGCGATGCCTAAGGATTCAGGTCCCGCCCGCTCAAAGATGATCACGATGGAACGTTCACCCAGCCGTCTGGTCACGGACGACAAGAAGCTGCAGTCGGAGACTGCTTCTGCCGCATTGCCAGGATTCTAGCGATTCAGCCGCGTTATCGGCCTTTATCGAGCGTTTCCCTCATCCCGAACGTTTCCATGTTCTCGCATTCTGGCCCTGATTGCAGGAGCAGCGCCTCGGATGACCCAAAAATAGATCGCTCCCGGAACCCGCGATTCAGAAACGCAGAGCGACCCCGGGGATTGATGTACACAACCCAAACTGGGTGGTGGGTCGCATGTTGTTCGAGTCGTTGAACAACCCGCTCCAAGGTCAAACCAACGAACGGGTTGTAAAGAAAAGCAACCAGCGGACCCTCCGGGGGCTGATATCGCGTGGCGTCCATGACGTGGATCTGGACATCCACTCCAGGATTGCGCCGCCGCATCACCGCCAAGTTGCGATCTGCCAAGGCAGCGAGTTCTCGGGAGACCTCGACCCCAACGAGCCTCCGAAATCCGGCCAGAATACCCACCGCCAGTCCGCGGGCCTTGCCGCAGCCGTAGTCCACAAACGTCGCATTGGAGCGCGTTTCCATCGGCAGCATTTCGAGGATCCGCAGGGCCAAACGGGGATCGACCCCTTGGTACTGGACCGCGTCTGCGATACGGAATGTGGGATCATCGACCCCATCCGAGACCTCTCGCGGCAGGAAGGCCGCCAAACCGTGACGGCGATCAAAGACCACTTCAGAGGCTACCTGGCCCACTCCAGCAGCGAAACCCTGTTGGCGCACCGCAGAGAAGGCCATGGAAGCATATTTACCGATGACCTCTGAGCGTCGTCTCCATGCATCGCTGATCATGTTTGACACAATCCACCGCCCAAACGTCCAACAGGCTTCAGCAGCGTGACATTTTCGAGTCAATGGCCCGGCGGCGTTGCCGTATTCGCTGACAGCAGGTTAACCTGCGAACTGATCGATTGCATGAGAACGCTGGCCAACTGGACGACCGAAACCCTCTTCAAGTACGTCCACGGAAATTACCTCGTCTACAACACGTGTTGGGAGGATCCCCGGCTCGACCGAGAGGTGCTCGAACTGGGCGGCGAAGATGAATTGGTGTTAATCACTTCGGCCGGGTGCAACGCGCTCGACTACGCACTCGACGGACCTCGGCGCATTCATGCCGTGGACATGAACTTCCGTCAGAATGCCCTGCTGGAACTCAAGCTGGCAGGAATTCGCAATCTGGATCACGACCAGTTTTTTGCAGTATTCGGTGATGGTGGCACTCCGGATTTTCCCGGCTGGTACCACCAACGGCTCCGGCGCGATCTCCCCCTTTCAGCCCAGCAGTATTGGGACGATCGAACGCACTTCTTTGCCCGACGCAAACCTTCGGACTCGTTCTACCACCGCGGGACGACCGGGTTGTTTGCCCAATCGATGATGCGCTATTTCCGTCTGGCCGGTGTCCTTGAAGATTTACGCAGTTTGTTCTCGGCCACATCTCTGGAGGAGCAGCGGGCGATCTACTTTGGCCGGGTCCGCGAGAAGTTCTGGAGACCCTCCATCCGCCGTGCCCTGCGCACCGATCTGGCCCTCAGTTTGTTGGGGGTTCCCGCAGCGCAGAAGGATCACCTTGAGAAGACCTGTGGTCAGGACATCGCCGCCTTCATGGAACAATGCGTGGAGACGGTTTGCACCCAACTGCCCGCGTCCGACAACTACTTCTGGCGCCTCTACCTTTTTGGCCGATACACCCGTGAATGCTGCCCGGAATACCTCCGCGAACCGAGCTTTCGCCGCCTGAAGGAGGGTTTGGCCGATCGCATTGAAACCCACACCAACAGTGTCACGGGATTCCTCCGGCAGCATCCCCGCACCTTGTCGCGATTTGTGCTCCTGGACCACATGGACTGGCTGAGCCACCGCCATCCCGAGGCCTTGGCTGAGGAGTGGCAGGCGATTGTAGATCGGGCCAGCAAGGGCGCGCGCATTTTGTGGCGATCCGGCGGTGTCAGTGCGGATTTTGTTGATCCCCTTCAGGTCCGTCACCAAGGCAGCAATGTTCGAGTGGGAGAATTGATCCGCTACGATCGAGCGCGGGCCGCCGACTGCCACCAACGGGATCGGGTCCACACCTATGGCAGCTTCCACATCGCGCACCTCGCCGCCTGAACATCAGGCAAAGGTGCTGTGGGCCGATGAGGCTTCCCAGGCCATTCGCGGCAGCGACTGTGGCGCTCCCGCGTATTGGCGCCGTGTTGTCAGCGATTCGTTCCGGCCGGCGGTGAATTTGAGTGGGCAGGCGGGCTGGTTGAGCCATGGGGATTTTGGATATCCCATGACGGTGCATGATCGGCGACGCACCGATTCCTATCCGGTGTCGTTGATGACGCAGTATCTCGACTATCCTCGCGCTGAATTGGATCTCCTTTCCAGCGGAGCGCTTCGCTTGGCCGCGCGATTCGGACTGCTGGCCTTCGAAACCCTTCTACGCGGTGCCGAGGCGGAGAAGACTGTTCAATGGAACAGTTGGATGTTTTCCACCAATCCCGTTCCGGAGGGCCTCGTGGATTCAATTGGGGCTGTCACCGCTAGATTGGCCCAAACATTCCCCGACCATGCGGTCGTCTTGAGGAATGTGGATGAAGTGGGCGCCCCCGGGTTGGCCGAACGATTGATCCAGAACGGGTATCGGCTCCTGACCAGCCGAATTGTCTACTGCTTCGACGCACGCACCCACCCGTGGAAAGCGACTTCAACCCTGCGCCGTGATTTGAAGGAATTCGCCAGCGATACCCGTTATCAATGGGTCAATCCGTTGGAAATCCTGCCCAGCGACGCGGGCCGCATCGCCGAACTGTACCGGATGCTTTATCTTGAGAAACACTCACGTCTGAATCCCCAGTACGACGAGACGTTCGTTCGCGCGGCGATTCGGGACCATTGGTTGGAATTCCATGGTTTGCGGGACCGCTCAGGCCAACTGGTGGGCATCTTTGGTTTCTTCACCCTCGACGGCCGTCTAACAACTGTTCCTTTCATCGGCTACGACACTTCCCTGCCCGCAGAAACAGGCCTTTATCGACGCCTCTTCACCGGCATCCACCGGGAGGTCAATGAACGGCGGCAACTCCTCAACTACAGCTCAGGCGCGGGTGATTTCAAACGACGCCGCGGCGGAGTGGCATCGGTGGAATGCAATGCGGTTTACGACCGCCACCTGCCGGCTCGAAGGCGCATGGCCTTCCGCATCGCAGCCGTATTGCTCAATCGCTTGGCCCGGCCCTGGCTGGAGGACAGCGGGCTGTAGTAAAAAAGGCTCACCGAGGTCATCGAGCCACGATGCGAAACGTCACCGTTCTGTTCCCATTGCGACACACTGGCGTGACGCGTCAGCCCAAAGGTTGAGAGCGGTAAATGGCTCTGGATGCATCACTTTGGCTACACGAAGGCCGACTGAACACCGGTGAAGAGTGGGAATTTCCGGCTTCGGGATGGGTGTTTCTCTGGATCCTTTCCGGCGAAGGCTATGTGATGGGCGGCGCCCCGACCCAGACTGTATCGTCGGGTGTGGCTGTGGTGCATGGCGGGACCTGCGCGTTGAGGCTTCGTGCCAGCCAACTGGGCAGACTGAGATTTCGCTGGTTCCGCTTGGATCCTTCGAGCCTTTTCGGGGTTTTCACCGTGTTTGAACGGCGTCGTATCGACCATCCGAAGCAACTGGACCCGGCTTTGCCCTGGATTCTGAGCAAAGAGTCCCCAGCAGCCCAGCGCTTCGCAAAGACACCCGATCACGGTAACTCGGGTTCACTGGAACAGCGGGCCCGCTTGTTGGAATTGGTGTCCGCGGTCTTGTCACCCCCTCCCTACAAGTCTTCCACCCCGATCGGTTCGCCTAGAGACGCTGGCGACCGCCTCGAGGAGCTGCTCCACCAGCTCACCGACGCTGAATTGATGTCCCTGCCCGTGGAGGAGTTGGCCCACCGTTGCCACTGCGAGACCCGACGTCTGCTGTTGATCTACCGGGAGCGCTTCGGCGGCAGCCTGCCGGGACAACAGCGTGAATGGCTGAAGATCAAAGCCTGCTCGATGCTGTCGCAGCCTCATGCAGACATCGCCTCGGTTGCCAAAGCCTGCGGCTACGAGGGAGCCGATGCCTTTCGGGCCTGGTTTCGAAGACAGTTTGGCATGGCCCCAACCCAATGGCAGCAGGAGCGTGCTTCCACACTCTCTGGTCAAGGAGAGGCGACGATTCGGTAACGGATTAGCATGCTATTCGTCGCACGTTTGTCACAAACACGACAAACTGCCGCCATCTAGCATCTGGAGTCTTTCGGCGCATGAACGCTCCGATCCGCCGGATCACCGTCCTCGCCGCCGCCCTTGCCGCCGCCGCCTGGATGGCCGGCTGCGCCTCCTCCTCGGCCAAGCTCAACCATATTTCCCTCGGGATGTCTCGCGATGAAGTCGTGAAGACCCTGGGTCGGCCCCACGCCGTTTCCGCGCAGGGCGATGTCGAATTCCTGACCTACAACCTCCTCAACAAGGGTGTCGGTGATATCAAGGAGTTCGTCGTCCGCATTCAGAAGGGCTCCGTCGAATCCTTCGGCGAGCGGGGCAACTTCGGTTCCAGCCTCTTCGGCACCAACGCGCCGGCCGGGGCCACGGCGAAGTAACCGCAAACAGCACTAGGCCCAGCCCAGTTCACCTGAGAGAGACGCAATTCCCTTCCAAGAGACCGATCCATCATGGACCCGATCCAACCAATCCTCGCCAACGCCCTGACCTTCGCCTTCGAGAAGGCAACGATTGAAGGCAAGATCACCATTTCGGCCCTGATCCTGGTGTCGATGGTCTCCTGGTCGGTGATCATCACCAAAGGCCGTCAAATATTGAAGGCGCGCGCCATGAGCAAGAAGTTCCTGGCCGCCTATCGCGACGCCAAGGATCCAATGTCGCTCTTCCGCGAGAAGCAGGAGTTCTCGGGAGCGCCTGCCTTCGAGGTTTACGCGATGGGATGCGGCGAGGTGGAGTACCACTTGGAAAACAACCCGGTCACCGTCAAGGGCCAGAAGCGCATCAGCGTAGAGTCTTTCCAAGCCGTTCAAGTGGCCCTGGAACGCGCGGTCAGCACCGAGGCCCTCTCGCTTGAAAAAGGAATGATCATCCTCACGACTGCTGTCGCGGGTGGGCCCTTCATCGGCCTGCTGGGAACGGTCTGGGGCGTCATGGAAACCTTCTCCGGCATCGCCATGGCGGCCAGCGCCAGCCTCACTGCGATGGCCCCGGGTGTCGCCGGCGCACTCATCGCCACGGTCGTCGGTCTGTTCGTCGCCATCCCGGCCATGTTCGCCTACAACCTGATGATCACCGCCATCCGCGGCATCACCCAGGAACTGGACAACTTCAACTCCGAGGTCATGACCGATCTGGAGCATAAGTATGTGGATAACCGCGCATTGGCTGACGAAATCGCCGATGCCTTGCGGAACATCAACTTCGGTCAACAGAACAACGTCCGCCCATGAGCGCCGCAGCCTCAGGGCGTCGCGGACGCAAGAAATTCTCCGCATCGCACCACCATGCGATGGGTGAACTGAACATCACCCCACTGTTGGATTTGGCCTTCGTGCTTCTGGTGATCTTCATCATCACCACGGCCCCGTCGACCAATGACATCGACATCAACCTGCCCTCGGCCGCTCAGCAGCCGCCGCAGAACCAGGCCAAACAGGACATCAACAACGTCACGGTCGATTCCGCGGGGAACATCTACTTCAACGCCGAGCCCATCACGTTGAAGAAGCTCGAGGACGAGATCATCCGCTTCCGCAAGAGCAACCCGGACCTCAGCGTCGTGGTGCGTGGCGACGAGAACGTGAACTACCAGAAGGTCGTTCAAGTCCTCGACATCCTCACCAGGGCCAATGTGACCAAGATCGGCCTCGCGACAGACACCGCGGGCGCCGCCAAATAGGAAACAGGCATGGCCCGCAACGCCAAGAAGAAGGCTGACCGCTCCAGTCTGGTCATCTCGATCGTCGTCCACGCTCTGGCCCTTGGAGGTCTGGCCTACTTGGCCCACAAGGCTGGCTTCGTGCCTCAGGCGATCTACCAGATCACGGGCATCAAGCCACCGGAGAAGCCCAAGCCGAAGCCCAAGCCCCCGGAACCCACACCCGAGGTGCCGCAGCCTAAGGCGAGCGACATCGTCGAGGAAACGGCCGAACCGCCCGCCAATGCGGCACCGGCGACGGCCGCACCGCCCACGGCCAGCGCCGCTCGTTCCGACGCTCCACCTGCTCAAGGCGGCGGTGCCGGCAATTTCTTTAAGGCCGATGCCCGCAAGCCCGACGCCGCTCCCGTTCGCCCCATTCAGGGAAAGCCCGGCACCGGCGCGGGTAATTTGGGGGCCTCCAAGTCGACGGCGTCCGCCACAGCGGCCAAGTCGGCCTTCGATGAGGCTTCTACCAAGCCGAGCACCGTAGCCGCGGTCCTCGAGGAGCGAAAAAACGCCGCAACCTCCCAAGAGGCCATCAGCGCCGAGCAAATCGCCCGGACTGGCGGCGGCGATGCGGCCCAGATCACCACCAAGATCACCGGCGTCGTGGCCACGGACAATCGACAGATCGTCATCCGCGGGCTGAACGACCGGTACAACATCGCCACGCTCAACGGCGCGGAACTCCCGAGCGCCGATCCCCGTCGTCGGGCTCCTCAGCTCGACCTGATTCCCTCGGCGATGATCGACCGCGTTGTGGTCAGCAAGACGTTCACTCCGGACCTGCAGGGCGGCTTTGCCGGCGGTGCGGTGAACATCGTCACCAAGTCGTTCCCTGCCAAAGGCTTCACCACGGTTTCGGCCGGAACCGGGCTGAACAGTTCGGCGACGATGAACGACGGATTCCTCAAGATCCCGGGTGGCAAGAATGACTTCTGGGCTATGGATGACGGTTCCCGAGCCCTGCCCTCAGGAGCGTTGATCGACCCGTCGATCCTGACTGAAGCCCAGCGCCCGTGGCGCAACAACACACAACAGGCGGCGGGCGCCGATCGTTTGGCCTTGGCCCAGAAGTACGACAACGCGTTGCGGTCGTTCAACAACACCACGTTTGCGCCCTCGATGGGGCAACCGGGACCGAACTCCAACTTCTCAGTCTCCAGCGGCGACACCACCTACCTCTTCGGACGACGTTTCGGCTGGTTCGGAACCTTCAACCACGACCGCCAGTTCCAGTTCTACGAGAACGCCTTCCGCGGCCGCTACGCCTACGGTACCGATCCGATCAACGGAGGATCCTTAACCCGCACTGCCGAGTTTCGACGCGATCAGTCGATCATGAATGTGGGTTGGGGCGCGGTGGCGAGCACGGCC
>CAMATE010000137.1 GCA_945861075.1 Akkermansia muciniphila | reverse complement strand
ATCACTCAGCGGAATTAGCCGAGCAGTCGAAGGACGCTCTGCGAGCTGGAATTGGCCTGTGACAACATGGCTGTACCGGCTTGAACCAGAATATTGAACTTCGCAAAGGTGGTACTCTCCGCGGCCACATCCACATCCTTGATGCGGCTGTTGGCGGCCGTGAGGTTGTCCTTCAGCGTACCAATTTGCTCATGATACATGGTCAGAGCCGATTGGTTGGCTCCCACCTTCGCCCGCTGCGAGGCCAACTCATTGAGGGCATCTTTCACCTTGGTCAATGCGGTGGTCGCGTTGCCAGTCGTGGTGATATTGCAAGACCCGGAGTTGGTAGCGCTGGTAAACGTCGCCGATGTCAGATCACACGCCGTGTAGCTGAAGGTGTTCGCCTCGCTATCAATGGTCACACCAAAGCCAGTGCTGCCAAACATGCTGACACCGTTGAAATCGCGTTCCGACGCCTTGGTGACGAATTGCTGCAGGTTGGCGAACTCGGTGTTGTAGAGGGAGCGGTCGGTGTTGCTCTTGGTTTCGTCCAGGGAGAGCATTGCTAGTTCTCCCAATCGATCCAGGGCCTTGGAAACCTTCTTCAGATAGCCGTCCTGGGTCTGGGAGAAGGACAAGGCGTTGCCGACGTTGTCTTCCGCAGCCGATAGACGATTGAGCTGTGCGTCGAGTCGCAAGGACACGGCGAAGCCACCGGCGTTGTCTGCGGGATTTGCCATCTTCGAGCCTGAGGACAGGCGGGCGAGGGAGGCGGTGAGACCCTTGTTCGTCTCCATCAAGTTGCGGGAGGCGGTGAGGGCGCTGACGTTTGTTTTGATGACCATAACTCTATCCGTGAGTTGAATCCCCTTTCGGAGACCCGTTGACTGCTCGCGACATCCATGTCGCGGATGAAACTTTCCCGTCCTTGGGAGGCGTTCATCAGTTCATTACTGAGCCCTCCAGAGATTTTTTCGGCCTCTGGTATCCGATGTCTTGCGACACCTAATTCATCGGAAAGAACTAAGAATACCTGAGGTTTTTGATGATTTATTTTTTCGCAGGGTCTTTTTCATACGCGGTCGGAAGCGTTGGCGTGGCTCTGTTTTCAAGCCGATGATTGACCGAAACAGTCGCTTCTCCGCAGGGTCCGGACATGCCTCTGCGAACTCCATTTTTCGGTCTGATTCTGATGCTGCTGCTGGCGGGTTGCGCCGGTCATTCCACCGTGTCCACGAAGCGGCCAATCCGCGCCCTGCTCATCACCGGTGGCTGCTGCCACAATTACGCGCTGCAAACCTTCGCGCTGACCAACGCCCTGGCCCGACACGCACACGTGGAATGGACCGTCGTCAACGAAGGCGGCAGCGGCACACGGGCTGAGATCCCTCTGTACGACCAACCAAACTGGGCCAAGGGCTACGATGTGGTGGTGCACAACGAGTGCTTCGCCGACACACAGTCACCCGACTACATCCAACGCATCACCCGCGCGCATGAGGCCGGAGTTCCCGCGGTGGCCATTCACTGTGCAATGCACACCTATCGAGCCGCTGGCATCGACGAGTGGCGCAAGTTCCTGGGGGTCACCAGCCGGCGGCACGATCACCAGAGCCGGTATCCAGTGAAGAAGGTGGCCGCCGAGCATCCCATCTTGAAGGGCATGCCCGAGGATTGGGTCACGCCCAAGGATGAACTCTACGTCATCGAGAAGATGTGGCCCGGCGCAACCCCTCTGGCCACCTCGGTGAGCGAGGCCGACGGGAAATCGTATCCGGTGGCCTGGGTCAACGGGTTCGGCAAGGCCCGGGTCTTCGGGACCACCTTCGGCCACTCCGACGCCACCTTTCAGGACCCGGTCTTCCTAGAAATGCTCAGCCGCGGATTCCTGTGGGCCGCCGGCACCAGCAGCCTAGCGGACCGACGCTGATGGGTCATCAGCCCGGCAACAGGGCTTCGTGGCGACCGTCTGGTCCGAGCCGAGTGCTGCGTCGGATGGCCTGGGTGATCACTCGCTTGGCCTGTTCCACGGAGACATGCAGCGAGTGGCCCAAAGCGAGGTAGGCAGCGATGGCGGCCGAATAGGTGCAGCCCGTGCCGTGGGTTGAAACCCCCGACACAAACGGAGCACGAAGCACCCGTTCCTCCTGACCGTCCCACAGGACATCCGTGGCCTGGGGCACATCCCGAAGGTGCCCACCCTTGACCAACACAGGGATGCCCCAACGCCCATGAATACCACGGGCCGCCCATCTGAGATCGTCCACAGATTGCAATGGCCGCCCGAGGAGTGCTGCGGCTTCGTCCAGGTTCGGGGTCACCAGCGCAGCCAAGGGCAACAGCCGATCTTGCAGTGCGCGCATGGCATCTGGACGTAGCAAGCGGGCTCCACTGGTGGCGATCATCACTGGATCCACCACCAAGGGAATCCCCGGATGGCGGGCAAAGGTCTCGGCCACGGTCCGGATGATGGCGGCATTGAACAGCATCCCGGTCTTGGCCGCAGCCGGAGGCAATTCTCCGGTGAGCGTTTCCAACTGACGGGCCACGAACGCGGCGGGAACGGCATGGACACCGGCCACTCCCGCCGGCGACTGCGCCGTCAAGCAAGTCACGGCACTGGTGCCATGGACACCCAAGGCGGCGAACACCTTGAGATCGGCCTGGATGCCCGCCCCACCGCCACTGTCGGAACCCGCCACCGTTAGTACCACCGGTCGATACGCGCCTCGATGCTTCATGGACTTGAGCGTGAAAGGCTTCGCCGCTCTTGCAAAGACCATAGGCCGTCGTCCCGACAGTCAACCCGAGGAAATACCCCGAGGAATGGCCCGAGACTTTGACAAATCCATGCTCAGGCTTCAGCGTGGACACGGCAGGAGGGCCTGCCAACCCAGACATCCATCATGCAATTCCGAATTGTTTCTTCCCGGAACCGGACCCGTGCTTCCGCCGGTGTCACCTTGCTCATCGTTCTGGCCTGCGGCCTCTGTGGTTTGGTGGCCTACCAGTGGTACCGCGATGCGGACCTCCGAATGCAAATCGCCGAGCGCAACAAGCAAATCAACGGCCTCAATGAGCAGAAGCATGAGGTGGAGGTGACCGGCAAGCGCGTCGAAGAGGAACTCAAGCGCGTCGAGCAGCTCAAGGAACGTCTGACCGAGCAGGACAAGACCAACAAGGTGGAGCTGAGCCGCACCAAACGTGAACTGTCGGAAATGACCGTGAAGTGGGAGCGCGCCACCAAGCAAGGCGACGCCTACAAGTCGGCCTATGACAAGATGGCCACCGACATCAAGGCCCAGAACGAGAGCATGAAGAAGCTCAATGAGGCCTACGTGAACGCCGTGGCGGTCAACAAGGACACGATCGAGAAGTACAAGAAGCTCGCCACCGACTGCGAAGACCTCAATGGCCGCTACAACAAGCTCTTCGAGCAGGCCGAGAAGCTCCAGCAGGCCCTCAACGCGCAGGCGGCCGAGAAGAAGTAGGGCCAAGGTCCCGAGACGACCGGGATTCGGCTACGGCGGAGTTGACCCTCAACGGGGATTTAATGATTCGCCATGACCCGTCGCCATCACGTTCTCAGGGGTGGCGGGCGGCCAGGAGGCTGATCAATCGAATTCCCACCACCACCGCGACTCCCAGCAGGAGCAATCCGCTGAACTGGGAAAGACGGCGGAGCGCCAAGGGAGAAATGGAATCCCGGTGCCGGGTCACACCCCATCCCAACAACAAAAACCACAGCAACGCCCCGGAAGCCACCCCTCCCACGAAGGATTGTTTGCACATCCAGTTGTCAGTGAGCCAATCCCGTGAGAGCAGCATCGCCGTCACGGTGATCCATAGCAGGAGAATGCCGGGATTTCCCAAGACCCGAACAAAACCCGTCCAGAAACCCGTGTGTGGGTGAAAGCGCTGTTCCATGAGTTTGACCCCCTTGGCCTCTCCCGGAATCGGAACCCCTCGCAAGTACTTGATGCCCAGCCAGAGCATCAGGATGAAACTCACCAGTTCCATGGTGGCACGGAACAGTCGGGATCCGAACAGGGCATCGAATCCGGCGAAGGCGACCGCGCAGTAGATGGCTTCCATCATCACTGCACCCATCCCCACAAACAACGTCCACCGAAACCCTCGATGCCCTCCCTCGGCCAGGATGGTGGCATTCACAGGCCCTCCCGGAACACTGGCCGCGAACCCGGAGATCCCGCCCAGCAAGGCTGCCGACACCATGGGCCAAGGATCACTCATGCAGTGTGAAGAAGGCGTGGTCGGTCAAGCGGGCTGGAACGGCTCGTCGTCCTCGTCATCCACCTCGATCTCCCGCTGCATCCGGCGAGAAATGAAGGGCCGGATGAAGCCGTAAACGAGATAAGCTGTGCAAACCAGCGGCGAGACAATCGGCAGCAATTTTTGCCACAACAGAATGAACAGCGCGGTGACCATGACGATCACGATGGTCTTCACGAAGGGCTTCTGGGTGCGCCAATCCAGCTTCTTGAAGGTGGGATACTTCACTTCACTGACCATCATCACCGAGAGGAAGACCAGGATCACCGGCAACGCATAACGCCAATAGCCCACCCGGAAGTTCTTCTCATCCCACCAAATCAGGAAAAGCGTGAGGGAAGCGACCATCCCGGCGGCCATGGGAATGGGAAATCCCATGAAATGACTGCCTCCGCCGGAACCCGACATGGCCGCCAGACAATTGAATCGCGCCAAACGGAAGGCTCCGCAAATCACGAACAGCGCCGCGATGAACCATCCGACCTCCTTGTGATTGACGAACACATCGGCCAACACCACTCGGTGAACCAGGAAGGCCGGTGCAACCCCGAAGCTCACGATGTCGGCCAAGGAGTCGAACTCACGGCCGAAAGGGCTCTCAAACCCACCCATTCGCGCCACACGGCCATCCAAAAGGTCCAGGATGCAAGCCACCAGAATGCACAGGAGCGCCATCTTGACCTCATGATAGCCGGAAGCGGCGTTGAGGTCGGCCTCGACGATCTTGGTCAGCGCCAGAAAACCACAGAACAAGTTGCCCGCCGTGAAGAGATTGGGCAGCAGGTAAATCTTGAGCTTTTCGGGCTCCTCGGCCGGCTTTTTATCGGATGGGAGGGAGGCGCTCATGGCGGAATCAACTCCCGATCCGCGCTACCACGGTTTCTCCACCCACGACGCGGTCGCCCAAGGCCACCGTGATCTGGGACTGCAACGGCAGGTAGATGTCTACACGAGATCCGAACTGGATCAAACTCACTCGCTCGCCCTTGGCGACCGTGTCGCCCACCTGAACCCAAGGAACGATGCGTCGGGCGATGAGGCCGGTGATCAATTTGATGGCCACCGGACCGCAGGCGGGCTCAGAAGTCTGGAACCCGATGAGCACGTTCTCATTCAAAGCGGCCGATTCGAGCTTTAGCGCATTGAGGAACTGGCCAGGCGTATGCCGAACCAAAGTAACCGCGCCGGCCACCGGAGCCTGCTGCACGTGGACATTGAAGACCGACAGGAAGATGGAAACCCGCCGACAGCGACCGCCCATGATCAGGGGTTCGTCCGTTTCATCGATCACATCCACCGTGCCGTGACCGGGCGAAACGATCAGCCCATTGCCTACCGGAACCTGGGCGTCCGGATCGCGGAAGAAATATCCGGCGAAGAGGGCAAAGCCCAACAAGAGACCGGTCAAACTGATAACCCCGGGAATCAGCAGTCCCGGAACGAGGAAGCGATTGATGGCGATCAGCAAGAATCCAAGGACCCAATAGATCCCCAGTGCCCGAATCATCATCCGACGAAAGGCGGCCTTGGCCTTCCCTTTGTGTTTCACGAACAAGAGCCTAGAGGCGGGCACCGACCGAGGGAAGCATCCAGATAGACCCCTTCATCCCCGGCGGAAGCGCTGTCCTGCGTCCTGCCTGGATACCCAACACCGTCGTTGGTTTCGTTGGTTTCCTGATGCTCCGGTTGCTGGGTGGGCGTAGCCTCCTCGCTGTCGATGCCGACCGCGGACATTCTCCCCACTCACACGCCTGCGTTGTTTCATCAGGCGGTGCTCCAGACTGCCGACCTGCTGCGCTCAGGACGCGTTGCCGCCATTCCCAGCGAGACCGTCTATGGGTTGGCCGCCAACGCCTTCTCACCAGAGGCCGTCGCCGGCATTTATCGGGCCAAGGGAAGACCTTCCAACAACCCATTGATCGTCCACGTGGCCACGGCCGCCATGGCCAGGGCCTGTGCATCGGATTGGCCCGCATTGGCTGAAAAATTGGCCGGACAATTCTGGCCAGGACCGCTGACTCTGGTTGTCCCCAAATCGTCGCGAATTCCGGATATCGTCGCCGCGGGTGGCTCGACCGTTGGCCTCCGATGGCCCTCCCACGCTTTTTTCCAGTCCGTGATCCGGGAATGTGGATTCCCGTTGGCTGCCCCCAGCGCCAACCCGTCGGACCAACTCTCCCCCACGACCGCGGAACACGTCATCGCCGGACTCGGGGAACGGATACCGCTCATTGTGGACGCTGGGGCCTGCGCGGTGGGCATCGAGAGCACGGTGGTGGATGTCACCGGTGAGCGTCCCCGAATCCTGCGGCCGGGCATCATTTCCGCCGAACAAATCTCCCAAGCGACGGGCATTGGCACAGAGGATCCGCAAACTTCGCCAGCGGGAACCCTTCGCAGTCCCGGTCAACTCAGTCGCCATTACTCGCCCAAGGCTCGATTGGAAGTGTGGTCCTGGCAGACGGATGGCGAACTCAAGGCTCGACTGGCGGATCGTCTGATCCCTGCCGACCACGTGTTCGTCCTCACCCATTCCCAGGTTCCTACTGAACCCATTCCGGCACAGGTTTCATTCATTCCCGACGATCCCGAAGCCTTCGCCCGCGCCCTCTACGGCTACCTGCATCAATGCGATGACCGTGGAGCGGCTTTGGTGGTCATCGAACAACTCCCCCCAGGATCCGCCTGGGATGGCATCCGGGATCGCCTCCAAAGAGCCTCCACATCTGACGGACGTAGCAGCGCTCGGTAGCAACAGTCCGGCAGCACCGCATCCCTGGGGGTCCGGGCTCGGGGACAAGAATCCCCGATGGCTTCCGTCACGGGGTGGACAACACCTTCAGGCGCCAGAATCGCGCGGGGGCCGCCTCATCGATCGGGACCGTCACAGGTACAGCCATATCCTGCCCATTGCCTGTCACGTTGATGGCCGTTGGAGACCAGACTCCGAAGGTGGTGGCGTTTTCAACCTGAACCACAGCTCCAATCGGCGCACGCACTTCAAGGGTGATCGAAGATCCATTGAAAGATTTGACCCCGAGGGTGGACTTCTCGCCGATGTTGATGCGCACCGACACCAATCCGGAATCCGCAAATCCGTCGTTCACCCGATAGGTGAAGGTGTCGGACCCGACCGCGTCGTCAGTGGATTGATAAATCCAATTCGCGCCAGACCCACTCAATGTCCCCTGCTTCGGCTGCGAGACCACCTTGTAATTGAGGGCATTCTGATCGGCGTCAAACCCGACCAAGGTAACCGGCACCGATGACCCTTGGGTCACCTTGACAGACTGAGCCAGAGCGACCGGAGCATCTTGCACCGGGTTCACCCGAATGGACACCGTCACCTGACCCGAGTCCAACTCGCCGTCATTCACCCGGTAGGTGAAGCTGTCCGTTCCATGGAAGTCGGGTTTTGGAATGTAGTCACGACGGTTCCCTTCTCCGATGAGCGTGCCCGATACGGGCGGGCGCACCACCTTGTAGGTAAGAGCGGACCCTTCCAGATCCACACCCATGAGCGTCAATGAGACGGTCGTATCTTCGTCGGTCACTGCCGAAAACGCCCCAGCTATCGGGGCATCATTGATCGGGTTCACCCGGATGGTCACCGTGACCTGGCCCGATTCCAACTGACCGTCACTCACCTTGTAGGTGAAGCTGTCCGATGCATTGAAATCGCGGTTGGGAATGTATTCCCGACGGTTTCCCTCTCCGATAAGCGTTCCGTGGACGGGTTGCCGCATCACCGTGTAGGAGAGGGAAGACCCTTCCGAATCCAATCCCATCAGCGTCAACGGGAGGACCTTGTCTTCGTCGGTCACCACCGAAAAGGCCCCGGCGATCGGGGCATCATTGATCGGGTTCACCCGGATGGTCACCGTCGCCAAACCCGAATCCAACTCCCCATCACTCACCTTGAAGGTAAAACTATCCGTTCCATTGAAATCCAGATTGGGAACGTATTGGCGAATGGCTCCTTCCCCAAGCAGCACGCCTCTGCTGGGCTGGCGCACCACCATGTAAGTCAGATCAGACCCTTCCAAATCCACACCCATGAGCGTCAATGAGACGGCCGTATCTTCGTCGGTCACCGCCGAAAACGCCCCAGCTATCGGGGCTTGATTGACGGGTGTCACCTGGATCGTGACAGTGCCCACCGATGAATCAGTCGAGCCATCATTGGCCTTGAAGGTAAAGCGATCGGTGCCGGAAAAGCCCCACTCCGAAAGGTAGACCAAATCAGACCCGCTGCCCGTCAATCGGCCGTGGTTCGGCGCCGAAACAATGCTGTAAAACAACCGGTCGGAATCAACATCCGTGCCGACCAATTCCAACTTCACTGGAGCCCGGTCCGCGGTGACTGCCGACACATCACGCACCACGGGGGCATCGTTCACCGGATTGATGACGACCCGCACGGTCGTCTCCGAAGATTCGCTGATTCCGTCACTGACCCGGAACGTAAACTTATCCACGCCGGTCTCGTTGGCTCCCGGCCGATAAGTCACCTGATCACCGATGGGTGCGATGAGAGTGCCCTTAAGGGGAGCCTTGACGATCTTGTAGGTCAGGAGAGCCCCCTCGGCATCGAAGCCTCGAAGCGTGATCACCTGCTCCGTGTCTTCGGTGGCCGAGACCACTTGGCTTCCGGACACCGGAGGGTCATTTACGGCGGCCACCGTCACCAAAAAGGTCTGCACGGGACTCTGGTCCACGCCTCCATCGGCGGTGCCGCCGTCATCCTGCGCGTACACCTCCACCTTGGCGGTGCCATTCGCGTCCGAAGCCGGGGTAAAGGTCAGAGTCCCATCCGCACTGATCGCGGGCGCTATC
>CAMATE010000136.1 GCA_945861075.1 Akkermansia muciniphila | reverse complement strand
GCCGGCCTCCCGCGCTCTGGCCGATGCCGTGGTGGCCGCTTGGCCGAATCTCAAGGATCGCTGGCTGGAGTCCGCGGCCGTGGGTGCCGCCGACAAGGATCCGCTCCTTTTCCTCGAGGCGTCCTTCGCCGCCAAGGATCCGGCCTTCCTCGCCAGCTATGTGCCGCACTTGGCGCGTCTGGTGGCCAACCGTCGTGATGCAGCCTTGGCCGGTCGCATGGTGCAGTTGCTGGCGCGTCAATCGGTCGCCACCGACGGCCTCAAGGCGGCCGCCCTCGAAGCGTTGTCCGCCGCGCTCGATGCGCGCCTGCAACCGGAACTGGATGCCGCCAACCTCGGCGCCCTGAAGTCGCTCCTGGCCTCGGGTCGGACGGCGGGTTCGGTGCTGCCGCTCGTGGCTCGCTGGAAGGCGGCCTCGGCGCTGTCGGCCGAACTCAAGCCGGCCATCCAAGCCGCTTCGGCCCAGATCCGGGACGCCGCGTTGTCGGATGCTTCGCGCGGCCAGATCGCGGCCAACCTCATCGGTGTCCGCAACATTGATGCGTCGGTGATTCCGGCCGTCGCCGGCTT
Source organism: Akkermansia muciniphila (assembly GCA_945861075.1). Taxonomy (GTDB): domain Bacteria; phylum Verrucomicrobiota; class Verrucomicrobiia; order Limisphaerales; family UBA9464; genus SXXZ01. The sequence continues at coordinate 8,575 of CAMATE010000136.1, read as the reverse complement.
GGTTACTCCGAGCATCAGCCCGGCGTTGCAGAAGTCCTTGATCGAGGCGCTCGGTTCCGCCCCCGAAGGCGGTATGGCCTTGGTCGAACGGTTCGCCCAGTTGCCCACGGGGCAGTTGGAAACGGCCTTCGCCCAGGTGCTCAAGCGGGCCGACTCGTCCGCCGCCTTCATTGAGGCGTTGGCCGCCCGCAAGATCGACGTGGTGCTGCTGGGCCCCGCCCGACTGCACCGCCTGCGCACCCACGGTGACGCGAAGATCGCCGCCCGGGCCACCCAGGTCATCGATGACCTGAAGGGACCCGAGGCCAAGGAGAAAGACGCCCTCATCGCCAAGCTTCGTCCGGAAGTGGAGAAGCCGGGCGACGTGGCCAACGGCAAGAAGGTCTTCACCGCCAACTGTGCCGGCTGCCACATCTACAAGGGAGAGGGTCGCAACCTGGCCCCGAACCTCAACGGCATGGGCGCCCACGGTGCGGCCGACTTGCTCATCCACATCGTCGACCCGAACCGCGTGGTCGAGCCCAACTTCATCAGCATTAGCATCGAGACCAAGTCGGGCGATCAGTTCGATGGTGTCATCGATCGCGAGAATGCTTCTGAAGTCGTCCTGCGCGACGCGTCGTCCGACCACACGCTGCGCGTCTCCGACATCGCCAGCCGCAAGTCCACTGGTCGCTCACTCATGCCCGAGGGCTTCGATGCCTTGGGTGCGGCCGCCCTGCGCGACTTGCTGGCCTACATGACGGTCGACGACAACCGCTTCCGCATCCTCGATTTGGGCGGGGCCTTCACGGCCAACAGCGGTCGTGGCCTCTACATCACGCCGGAGCAGGAGGACGACACCGTCACCTTCCGCAGCTACGGCCTCAAGCGCGTCGAGGACATTCCCTTCGACGTGATCAGCCCGGAGAAGGCCGTCGCCAACGTGGTGGTGCTCAAGGGTGGCGCTTCCGACTCCTGGTCTCGCAAGAACCTGCCCAAGCGGGTCGAGGTGAAGGTCGGCGTGGCGGCCTCCAAGCTGCACATCCTGGGCGGCGTGGCGGGCTGGGGTTATCCCGCGGTGGGCGAGAAGATCAACGCCCTGAAGATCACGGCCGTCTTTGAAGGCGGCGCGACGCAGGAGATCCTCCTGAAGAACGGCGTGGAAATCGCCGATTACCGCGGCCGGCCCGATGTGACCGGTTCCAAGGGATTGCCGAGCTGGACCAAGGGGCCCGGCCAAATTCGTTGGCTCTCCAAGAACATCACCAAGCCCGGCGTGATCCAGAAGCTGGTGCTCGAGAGCTACGACAACGAGGTGGCTCCGACTCTTTTCGCCATCACGGCCGAGCTGGGCGCACCGGCCGGTCCGGAGCAGGCTCAGGCCGAGCCGGTCGCGGCTCCGTTGAAGTGGGGCGCTGGCCTCAAGACGCTGCTCATCGGCGGCGGTGCCTCGCACGACTACAACCGCTGGTTCAATCTGGCGGACGTGGCGATGCTCAATGCTTCCGGGCGCATCTCGGCCAACTACCGTGAGCCCCAGGACGTCACGGTCGAGGCCGTGAAGTCGGCGGACATCTTGCTCATCAGCGCCAACAAGGCATTCCCTGACGCGGCGGTGCGCGAGGCCATCGCCGCTCATGCCGCGGCCGGCAAGGGGTTGGTGCTGTTGCACCCGGGCTTGTGGTACAACTGGGCCAATTGGCCCGCCTACAACCGTGAGTTGGCCGGCGGTGGTTCCCGCGGCCATGACGCGTACGGGGAATTCGAAGTCACGGCCTCCGGTGTGAAGCACCCGCTGATGCAGGGCGTTCCTGAAAACTTCAAGCTCAGCGACGAGCTCTACTACTACGAGGCCGACCCGGCGGGAACGCCCATTCAGGTGCTCGCCACCGCCCACTCGAAGTCCAAGAACAAGGACTTCCCGCAGGTCTTCGTGGTCAACCATCCCAAGGCCCGCATCGCCGGCATCACGCTGGGCCACGATGGCATTGCCCACGGGCATGCGGCCTACCAGCAGTTGCTCAAGAACGCGGTGCTGTGGACGGCTCACAAGGAGGCCTGGATCACGGCCAACGCGAAGTAAGCTTCAGGCTAGATTCCACGCAGCGCGGCGGGTGTGCCAATCACCCCGCCGCGCTGTTTGTTTTTCGGCGACCGGTTGAAAGAGTCCGCGCGTCGGCTCACAGTGCCCAGACAACGGTGGGTGCCGTTGATGGGGCCCTCGATGAAGCACCGAATTCCTACACCGAACGGTTGGAGAACCTTTTGGACCACGGTCCTGATCGGTTGGGCCATGGCTCTCCGTTCGGGGGCTGTCACTCTGGATTTGGACTTTCGGCCCACCTGGGATGCCAAACCGCTGGAGCTCGAGGCGCTCCGCCATGAGACCGGTTCTGGCGAGTTGATTTCGGTGACCCGCTTGAGCGCCCTGCTTTCGGGAGCCGCGCTGGAGACCGCCGACGGAAAATTGGTGGAAGTGACTCCGGCCCATGCGTGGATCGATCTGGCTTCGGGTCGTTTGCGTTGGACCTTGAATCCGGTTCCGCCGGGCCAATACCGGGCGTTGCGATTTTGGATTGGGCCGGACTCCGTCGAGAACCACGCCGATCCGGCCAAACGCTTGCCCGACGATCCGCTGTCACCCGGACTCAATGGCCTGCATTGGGACTGGCAGGGTGGGTATATTTTCATGGCGCTCGAAGGGCGTTATCGCTCCGGCAACGGCCCTATCGGCGGCTACTCGCTGCATTTCGCTCGCGACCCCCGCCGCACCCGGGTGTCGCTCGCGGTGCCCTTGGATCTGACACGAAACGGGGCCCTCCGATTGGACTGGGACCTCGCTTCGCTCTTCCGCTTGCCCCGGCCTATTTCACTGGCGCGAGATGGTCATTCCACTCATTCGCGCGAGCAGGATTCATTGGCCGATGCGTTGAGCCAAAACCTGCCCTTGTCGTTTCGGGCCGGGGCGTTGCTGGATAGATCCGGGGTGGCTGGGAAGGCGGTTCCCCCCGTCGTCCCCAAAGACCTACCCTCAAAGTATACGCCCCATCGATTCGCGATGGCGGGAACCTTTCCCATCCCGCCGCTCCCGCGGGACAACCCGTTGATCGAGGAGCGGATCAGTTTGGGTCGACGATTGTTCCAAGAAACCGCCTTGTCGGTCGATGGATCCCTGGCATGTGCCTCCTGCCACGCTACGGCGACAGGCTTTTCAGACTCGCGTCGTTTCAGCCCGGGAGTCCGGGGACAGTGGGGAACCCGGCAGTCCATGGCCTTGGTGAATTTGGCCTGGAAGCGGGAGTTCTTCTGGGACGGTCGAGCTCGGTCGCTGCGGGATCAGGTATTGATGCCCATCCAGGACCCGACGGAGATGGCCGAGACCTTGGAGTCGGTGGTCGGCAAGTTGTCCGGAATGCCGGAGTACCCGGTGCTGTTCGAAAACGCTTTTGGGACGCCGCGCATCGACGCCGAACGCATTGCGTTGGCCTTGGAACAATTTGTCCTGACCCTGACCCATTTCCGGTCCCGGTTCGATTTGTCGACTCAAGGAAAGGCGAGCCTCAGCGATCAGGAACGCCGCGGGTTGGAACTGTTCATGACCGAGAACGAACCGCGCATGGGCCAACGTGGGGCCGACTGCTTCCACTGCCACGGAGGACCGCTCTTCACCGATCACCAATTCCACGACAACGGGTTGGACCTTGTGCCCCCCGATCCGGGGCGGGCCCGCGTCACGGGTCGAGATGCCGATCGGGGCAAGTTCGTGACGCCCTCCCTGCGCAACATCGCCCAGACGGCTCCCTACATGCACGACGGACGGTTCCAGACCTTGGAAGCGGTGGTGCGGCATTACTCGGAGGGTGTTCAGGCTAGCCCCAATCTGGATCCCAATTTGGCCAAGCATGCGGCCGGAGGGCTCCATCTGAGCCCGGAAGACCAATCGGCGCTTGTAGCCTTCCTGAAAACCTTGAGCGATTTCGTTCCGGAGTCTTCACTGCCGAAACCGGAGCGGCCCAATCCCTGATCAATTCCAGATTGCGCGCGAATGGCTCCATGTAACCGCGACGAGTCCCTGACGTCTTTTTTCCGAAGCCATGACCACCCATCCTCTCAAACTCACGACCCTGTCCCTCTGCCTTTGGGGCGCTTGGGCTCCGCTTCAGGCAGACGCACCCGCGAATTGGCCCGCCTGGCGAGGTCCTTTGGCGAGCGGCGTGGCTCCCGACGCGCACCCTCCAACCCAGTGGAGCGAAACCCAAAACGTCCAATGGAAGGTGGGCATCCCGGGGCGGGGGACTTCCACGCCGGTGATTTGGGAGGATCAGGTGTTCATTCTCACGGCGGTTCCTGAGGCGCCTGCAAAGGCTTCTGATTCCGGTGGTTCGCCGACAGAGCGGACTGATCGACCGGATCGTCCCCGTCGTGGGGGGGCTGGCGGTTCCGGCGGTGGAGGCGGCGGCATGGTCGATCGGCCAACCCAAGCCCAGCAGTTCACGGTACTCAGCTTCGATCGCAAGACGGGAAAGCAGCGCTGGACCCAATCGCCGCGCACCCAATTGCCGCACGAAGGCCATCACAAGGATCACGGCTTTGCCTCCGCCTCTCCGGTCACCGACGGCAAGCACCTCATCGTCTCGTTCGGGTCGTTTGGTCTCTACGGGTACGACCTGAAGGGCAAGCTCCTTTGGGAAAAGGACCTGGGCGACATGCGCACCCGCAATAGCTTCGGGGAGGGCAGTTCGCCGGCCCTGGATGGCAACACGGTGGTCGTGCTCTGGGACCATGAGGGTGACGACTTCATTGTGGCCCTCGACAAGCGGGATGGCCGCGAGTTGTGGCGGCAGACGCGCGATGAACCCACGGGTTGGTGCACTCCGTTGATCGTCAGTCACGGCGGTCGCAAACAAGTCATCGTCAACGGCACCCACAAGATCCGCAGCTACGATCTCAAGGATGGCAAACTGCTTTGGGAGTGCGCCGGGCAGACGGTCAATGCCATCCCTTCGGCGGTTTCCGCCGGGGATCGGGTGTTCTTGATGAGCGGTTACCGGGGCAATGCCCTTCAGGCCCTCCGACTGGACCGTTCCGGAGATCTCACCGGCACCGACGGCATTGTCTGGTCGCATGCCAAGAGCACCCCGTACGTGCCATCGCCCCTGCTGGTGGGGAACACCTTGTACTTCCTCTCCAACAACAGCGCCCTGCTCTCGGCCTTCGATGCAAGTTCGGGCAAGGCGCACTTCGAGGCGGAACGCCTGGACGGGCTCAATGGCGTGTACGCCTCCCCGGTGGCCGCCGACGGCCGGGTCTACGTGGTGGGGCGCGACGGCAACACGGCCGTTCTCCGTCAAGGTGAGCGGTTGGAGGTGCTGGCCAAGAATTCTCTGGATGATGGATTCGACGCCTCACCGGCGATTGTCGGCAAACAGATCTTCCTGCGCGGCCGCCAGAGCCTGTATTGCATCGCTGAGAAGTGACCTCCGCACGGCCGCAGGTGATGGGTGTGATCCGTTTGCCGTCGTGCGGCTGTTGACCCTCAGCAGCCCGAGCGGCCAGACTGGTCTCAGTCACCGTGCCTGAGAAAGTTTGGGTAGGCTCCGCTCCGTGGCGAAAACGGGCCGGCGGGTTCGGTGACGGGTTTTCGGAATAGTCCCACCAATCGATGAAGGCTGTCATTCTAGCGGGCGGGTATGGAACTCGGATTGCCGAGGAGACCCATCTCAAGCCAAAGCCGATGATCGAGATCGGTGGACGTCCCATCCTCTGGCACATCCTCAAGATGTACTCGGCCCATGGGGTCAACGACTTCGTGATTTGCTGCGGCTACAAGGGGTATGTGATCAAGGAGTTCTTCGCGAACTACTTCCTCCACACTTCGGATGTGACCTTCGACGTGGCCAACAACCGCATGGAGGTCCACAAGCGGCATGGTGAACCGTGGCGTGTGACGCTCGTGGATACCGGCGAGGAAAGCCTCACCGGCGGTCGGCTCAAGCGGGTTTCGTCCTATGTGCAGGACGAGGAGGCCTTTTGTTTCACCTACGGCGATGGGGTGGCGAGCGTGGACATTGGAGCCTCCATCCGGTTTCACCGGGAGCATGGCAAGTGGGCCACGGTGACGGCCGTTCAACCTCCTGGACGCTACGGAGCCTTGCAAATCGAGGCGGGCGTCGTCCGTGAATTCACTGAGAAACCCCGTGGCGATGGCGGGTTGATCAATGGGGGTTTTTTCGTCCTTTCGCCCAAAGTGCTCGAGCTCATCGAGGGGGATCGCACGAGCTGGGAGAATGATCCCTTGGTTCAACTGGCCCAGCGCGGCGAATTGATGGCCTTCGAGCACCGGGGATTTTGGCAGCCAATGGACACGCTCCGCGACAAGAACCAGCTCGAAGAGCTTTGGGCCTCGGGGCGGGCTCCTTGGAAGGTTTGGTCGACGCCATGAGCCTCCCCGATCCGGCATTCTGGCGTGGCAAGCGCGTCCTGCTCACGGGTCACACCGGGTTCAAGGGCTCATGGCTGACGCTCTGGTTGCACCGATTGGGGGCCACGGTGGCCGGTTTGAGTCTCCCGCCGGCCACGGTTCCCAGTCTCTTTGAATCCGCTCGCGTGGCTGAGGTGTGCACCTTGAGTCGGATGGTGGACATCCGGGACCGAGCTGCGACCGCCGCGGTCATCCGTGAATTCCAGCCCGAGATCGTCCTGCACATGGCGGCCCAACCGCTGGTGCGGGCCAGCTATCGCGAGCCGGTCGACACGTTCGCCACCAATGTCCAGGGCACCGTCCATGTCTTGGATGCGCTCCGAGGCCTATCCGGAGTGCAGGTGGCGGTGATGATCACCACCGACAAGGTGTATCGAAATCGCGAATGGGAGCGGCCCTACACCGAAGACGACACCCTCGGCGGAGCCGATCCGTACAGCGCCAGCAAGGCGGCGTGCGAAATCGTCATCGATGCCTACCGCGATTCCTTCTTGCGAGCCCAAGGGGTGCGTCTGGCCAGCGCACGTGCTGGCAATGTCATCGGCGGAGGGGATTGGTCCGAGGATCGCCTGATTCCGGATGCGGTGCGGGCCTGGCAGCGAGGGCAGGTGCTGGAAATTCGCCGTCCGGGAGCTGTGCGCCCTTGGCAGCATGTCCTCGATCCGTTGGCGGGTTACCTGTTGCTGGCCGAAGCGATGTGGCATCGGACGGCTGCCGAGGAGGCGTACAATTTCGGTCCCTTGCAGGATGATGCTGCCACGGTGCGCGCGGTCATTGAAAAGGCACGTGAAGTGGTGGGTGATGCCCAGGTGCACTATCATCCACAGCTCCAAGGGCCTCACGAGGCCGGTCTGCTGTTGCTGGAAAGCGCCAAGGCTCGGAGTCAGTTGGGGTACCGATCCCGGTTGGGCTTGGCCGAGGGTGTGCGACGGACTCTCCACTGGTATCGTGCGCAGACGGACGGCGCCGACGCTCGGATGCTCTGCGAACAGGACATTCAGGAATACGCCGCGTTGCCATGAGCCGCTTCGAGATCCAAGACCTCCCACTGGCCGGCTTGAAGCGGGTGACGCGCAAGGCCCACTCGGATGCTCGGGGATTTATTTCCCGAATCTTCTGCGACGGCGAACTGGCGGAGGCCGGCTGGCATGGGCCCATCCGTCAAATCAACCACGCTCGGACTGTCCGGTCGGGGGCGCTGCGGGGAATGCATTATCAGCGCCCGCCGCATTGCGAGATGAAGCTCGTGAGTTGCATCCGTGGTGAAGTCTGGGATGTGGCCGTCGATGTCCGGGCCGGTTCGCCGACCTTCTTGAAATGGCATGCCGAGCGCCTCTCGGAAGACAACCAGCACGCGCTGCTCATCCCGGAAGGATTCGCGCACGGGTTTCAGGCGATTACCGACAACGTGGAGCTGCTCTATTGCCATTCGGCACCCTATGTTCCCGGTCATGAGGCCGCGTTGAACCCGCTGGATCTGCGGTTGGGCATCGCTTGGCCGCTGTCAGTGACCGAGATGTCTGAGCGTGACCGGAATTATCCGATGTTGTCCGACAGTTTTGAAGGAGTCGCCATATGAGATGCCGTCATTGCGAAAGCACGTTGGTTCAGAAGGTCTTGGATCTGGGTTCAGCCCCGCCGTCGAACGCCTACCTGAATGCCAAGAACTTGCGCGGGCCCGAGACCGGCTATCCGTTGGTCATTCGCGTTTGTCATTCTTGCTGGCTCGTCCAGACCGAGGACTACGCGGCCGCGGCGGAGTTGTTCGATGCCCATTACGCCTATTTCTCGAGCACCTCGACGAGTTGGTTGGAACACGCGGCGCGCTACTGTCAGGGGATCACCGCACGACTGGGGCTGACCTCGTCCAGTCGGGTCATCGAAGTCGCCTCCAACGACGGATACTTGCTGCGGAACTTCGTCGCCGCTGGCATTCCGTGCTTGGGCATCGAACCCACCGCCAGTACCGCTGAGGCGGCAGAGGCCATCGGGATTCCGGTCTTGCGGGAGTTCTTCACGGAGGCCTTGGGTCGGCGTCTGGCATCGGGTGGCCAACAGGCCGATTTGATCATCGGCAACAACGTCTTTGCCCACGTTCCGGCCATCAATGAT
>CAMATE010000135.1 GCA_945861075.1 Akkermansia muciniphila | reverse complement strand
GTGGGGCTCATCTCGATGTACCGGCTGCCCATCAGCGAGTACCCCGAGGTGGTCCCGCCGCAAGTCGTTGTTCGCGCGGTGTATCCCGGAGCCAATCCGAAGACCATTTCCGAGACGGTGTCGGTGCCGCTGGAGCAGCAGCTCAATGGTGTGGAGAATTCGCTCTACACCTTTTCCCAGGCCACCAGCGACGGCGTCATGACGCTCACGGTGACCTTCAAACTGGGCACCGACATCGACCAAGCCCAGCAGTTGGTCCAGAACCGGGTGGCGCAGGCGCTGCCCAAATTGCCCGAAGAGGTCCGTCGACTGGGCGTGCTCACCCTCAAGTCCACGCCGGACCTGACCATGGTGGTGCATCTGTATTCCCCGGATGCCACCTACGACGACATCTTCGTTCGCAACTATGCCACGCTTCAGGTGAAGGATGTGTTGGCCCGCATCGACGGAGTTGGCCAGGTGCAGTTGTTCGGCTCGGGCGACTATGCCATGCGGGTGTGGTTGGACCCGGAGCGACTGGCGGCGCGGGGCATGGCTCCGGGCGACGTGGTCAACGCCATCCGCGAACAGAACATGCAGGTGGCCGCCGGTGCGGTGGGTCAACAGCCGGTCCAGAGCCCGGTGGCCTTCGAGCTTCAAATCAACACCCGCGGCCGATTGGTCTCGGTGGAGGAGTTCGGCAACATCGTGGTGAAGCGCGGGGCTCGTGGTGAAACGCTGCTGCTCAAGGACGTCGCGCGCGTCGAATTGGGTGCCGGTGAATTCGCTCTCCGCTCGTTGCTCAACAACCGATCCGCAGTGGCCATTCCCATCTTTCAGCAACCGGGCTCCAACGCCTTGCGTCTCTCGCAAGAGGTTCGCTCCACGATGGAATTGCTGAAGAAGAACTTTCCACGCGGCCTCGATTACGCGGTGGCCTACGACCCCACGGTCTTCGTCCAGAAGTCCATCGATGCCGTCATTCACACGCTCTTCGAGGCCATCCTCCTAGTGGTTCTAGTGGTGCTCGTCTTCCTGCAAACCTGGCGGGCCTCGATCATCCCGCTGGCCGCCGTTCCAGTCTCGCTGGTGGGTACCTTCGCCGTGATGTCGGCGTTGGGGTTCTCGATCAATGCCCTCTCCTTGTTCGGTTTGGTGCTGGCCATCGGCATCGTGGTCGATGACGCCATCGTGGTGGTGGAGAATGTGGAGCGGAACATCGCCCTGGGGCTGTCTCCGGTGGACGCCACCCGGCGCGCGATGGACGAGGTGACGGGGCCGATCGTCGCGACAGCCCTGGTCTTGTGTGCCGTGTTCATTCCCACGGCCTTCATCAGCGGATTGAGTGGGATGTTCTACAAGCAGTTCGCCATCACCATCGCCATCTCGACGGTGATTTCAGCCTTCAATTCCCTGACGCTGTCGCCAGCCCTTTCAGCCCTGCTGCTCCGCGATCACCACGCGCCCAAGGATGGGCTCACCCGGGTTCTGGATCGCCTGCTGGGTTGGTTCTTCAGGCCCTTCAACCGATTCTTTGATTGGGCATCGGGTCAGTATTCCAAGGCCGTGGCGCGGGTGATCCGCGTGAGTGTCGTGGCCTTGGCGGTGTACGTGGGGTTGATCTTCCTGACGGGGCGGATCTTCCAAGCGGTTCCGGCCGGATTTATCCCGTCGCAAGACAAGCAGTTCCTCATCTGCGTCGCTCAATTGCCGGACGCAGCCTCTCTGGATCGCACCGACGCGGTCATTCGACGCATGAGCGATCTGGCCATGAAGGTGCCCGGTGTGGCGGCCTCGGTGGCGTTCCCAGGTCTTTCACCCAATGGGTTCACGGCCAGTCCCAACTCGGGCATCGCCTTCATCACGCTGGAAGACTTCGAAAAACGGCGGAGCCCGGATCTCTCGGCCAACGCCATCATCGGCAAGCTGTACCAGGCTTTTGGCGAGATCCAGGAGGCGCGAATGATCGTCATCAACGCCCCGGCGGTGAATGGCTTGAGCACGGGCGGCGGCTTCAAGATGTATGTCGAGGACCGGGCCAACCTCGGCCCCGAGGCGCTCTATGGTGCGACGTGGGGAACCATCGGTGCGGCCTACGCCACCAATGTGCTGCAAGGGGTCTACTCGACGTATCAAATCAACGTGCCCCAGATCGACCTCGACGTGGACCGCGTGAAGGCCAAGTCGCTGGGTGTTTCGTTAAGCAGTTTGTACGAGACCTTGCAAGTCTACCTGGGCTCGCTCTACGTGAACGACTTCAACCAGTTCGGTCGAACTTATCAGGTGGTGGCCCAGGCCGATTCGAAGTTCCGCGATGGGGCCGACGACATCCGCCGTCTCAAGGTCCGCAACGAGCGCGGACAGATGGTGCCCATCGGTACTTTGGTGACGGTGCGAGAGGCCTTCGGTCCCGACCGCGTGATGCGCTACAACGGCTATCCGGCTGCAGAAATCAATGGTGCCCCGGCCCCGGGCTACAGCTCGGGCCAGGCCGAGGCCTTCATCGAGGGGTTGGTGAAGCAGACGCTGCCCCCGGGCATGGCCTATGAGTGGACCGAGTTGACCTATCAGCAGCGCATCGCCGGCAACACCGCCATGTACATCTTCCCGCTGTGTATCCTGCTGGTTTTTCTGGTTCTGGCGGCCCAATACGAAAGCCTCAGTTTGCCGTTGGTCATCATCCTCATTGTGCCCATGACCTTGCTCAGCGCCATGGTGGGCGTCTTGCTCAAGGGTTCCGACAACAACATCTTCACCCAGATTGGACTGATCGTCCTGGTTGGGTTGGCCTGCAAGAACGCCATCCTCATCGTGGAGTTCGCCCGGGAGAAACAGCGTGAGGGACAAGACCCGGTCTCGGCCGCACTCGAGGCCTGCAAGCTGCGGCTGCGCCCGATCTTGATGACTTCCATCGCCTTCATCGCAGGGGTGTATCCCTTGGTGATTTCCTCCGGAGCGGGTGCTGAGATGCGGCAGGCCATGGGAGTTGCGGTGTTCGCAGGCATGATCGGAGTCACCGTCTTCGGCCTCTTCCTGACGCCGGTCTTCTACGTGGAAATCATGAAGCGGGTGGGGCGGTCTGCTGCGAAGTAGGCGCTTCAGCCAAGGCGCGCCTCGCCGGCCTCACATCCGTGTCGCTGCTGGTATTCGGGGGAATGCCTCGGCATTCTCGTTCGATGATTTCCCGAGGTTTTGGTGTGATCGGAGTGCTTGCCTTGCAGTGGGCCTTATCGACCTCTGCAGAGACGCTGTGGTTGGCCAAGCCGTTCTCTTCCGAGGGTTTCACCCGGGGTATCGAAGGTCCGGCCTGTGATCGCAATGGCGTGGTGTTCTGCGTGGGATTCGGTGACCCGCGGAACATCGCGCGGGTGACTCCCGACGGACGAGCGGAGCGCTTTGTCGCCTTGCCGGAGGGAAGCGCCGGCAATGGCATTCGCTTCGATCGTTCGGGTCGGATGTATGTCGCCGACTACACCGCTCACAAAATTCACCGGATCGACCCAGCCACACGGGAAGTGGTTCAGGTGGTCCATGAGCCTCGGATGAACCAGCCCAACGATCTGGCTATTGCCGCTGATGGAACCTTGTATGCCAGCGATCCGAACTGGAAGGACAGCACGGGTCAGTTGTGGCGCATCGACACGCAGGGCAAGGCCCACCGGGAAGCCGAGGGCATGGGCACGACCAATGGCATCGAAGTGAGCCCGGATGGCAAGCGGTTGTACGTCAATGAAAGCATCCAGCGGCGCATTTGGGTTTTTGACATCCGTGGCGATGGTTCGCTGGAGAATCGGCGGATTTTCAAGGGGTTCCCGGATCATGGCTTCGACGGCATGCGTTGTGACGTGGATGGCAATTTGTATGCGACCCGCCACGGTAAGGGTGTCGTCGTGAAGTTATCGCCTGCCGGTGAAATTATTCGGGAGATCGACGTGCTCGGCCCAAATCCGACCAATCTCTGCTTCGGTGGTGCCGATGGTTGCACCGTCTATGTGACCGAGGCGCACGAGAAGCGCCTGGTGAGCTTCCGAGTGGATCGGCCCGGCCTGGAATGGAGTCGATGGAAGGCGGCCCGATGAAGTTTATCGCTTGTGATTGGGGCACATCGAGATTGCGCCTCCGATGGCACGGACCTGAAGGACTTCGCGAGATCGCTTCGGATGACGGTGCGTCGCGTTTGGCCGCCCGTGGGGAAGATCGGGCTCGGGTGTTTCGTGAGGCGCTCCGGGAGGCGATGTTGCAATTGGATGCTCCGGTGGGGCTGCCGGTGCTGGTTTCCGGGATGGCCAGTTCGAGCATTGGTTGGCGGGAGTTGCCCTATGCGACCGTGCCTTTTTCCCTGACCGGATCCGACGTGGTCGGGGAGTGGGTCGAGTCGGATGTCTATTTGATTTCGGGCGTTAGGGGTGAGAGCGACATGATGCGCGGTGAGGAAACCCAAGCCTTGGGTTGGGCCGAGCAAGTTGGCGAAGCACTTCCGGATCAGGTCACCTTGATATTGCCGGGAACTCATTCGAAGCACCTTCGGATCGATCGAGGAGCCATCATGGCGATCACCACCTTCATGACCGGAGAACTCTTCGAGTTGCTCTGCCAACACAGTGTCCTGCGCCATTCAGTGGCCGCCGATGCGCCGTGGGATCCCGCGGCATTTCGGGAAGGTGTGGCGGCATCCGCGGAGGACCGGCTGACCTCATCGCTGTTCCAGGTGCGGACCCGTCAAGTTCTGGCCGCGCAGACGGGAGCGGCGAACCGGTCTTTCCTCAGCGGTTTGCTCATCGGATCTGAATTGCGGGCTCTGGGGTCGGGCGAAACACCAATCGTTTTGGCTGCGGGTCCAGCCTTGCGCGAGTCGTACTCGATGGCGGCTGCCGATTGCGGTTTGGCCTCGCGTTGGAGCGCCATCGAAGTCGACGGTCTAGCCGAACTCGGTCAGCGTCGGCTCTGGAAACGACTGGCCCCATCCACCGGGAATTGATCCCCTTGCCGAGAGGCCCCTCTGTCTTTCGCGATGAGAACCCCCTTCAACGACACACTGTTCCGTTCGATGCCCATTGTCGGCATCCTTCGCTTTTTCCCCCGTGCCCAGGTCGAGCATCTGGTCCCTGCGGTCATGGAGGGCGGGTTGGTGAATTTGGAGGTGACTTTGAACAGCCCGGGAGCGGCGGATCTGATCCGCCTGACGCGCGATCTTCTGGGAGACCGTGGCAATGTGGGTGCGGGCACGGTCACTTCCATGGAAGGGCTCAAATTGGCCCTCGATGCCGGGGCAAGCTTCATCGTCACCCCAGTGATCTTGCCGGACGTCATCCGCGCCTGCGTCGATGCCGGGGTTCCGGTTTTGCCCGGGGCAATGACCCCGACCGAAATCTTCACCGCTTGGAGCCTTGGGGCCACGATGGTGAAGGTTTTTCCAGCCGATCAACTGGGGCCAGGCCACCTGAGGGCCGTGAAAGCGCCTTTCCCGGAGATCCCGCTCATGCCCACCGGCGGAGTCACGGTGGAGACGCTTCCGGCCTTTCGCGATGCCGGCGCTGACGCTTTCGGAGTGGGCAGCCCTCTGTTCGATCCGCGTCAGGTGGCCGCCGGAAACTGGGATTGGTTCCGCCAGCGTGCCTGTCAGTTCCGTGAGGCTTATGGGTCGAAGCGGGGCTGATTGCGTTCTTCGCTCGTCACAGGCTTTAACACGCCCAGATCCTCGCTCGGGCTCTTTCTTGCGAAATCTTCCTCCCATCCGTGGGTTTTTTACGAGGGAGTCCGTCGCCCCATCTCAGCCTCAAAGGCCTTTGACGTGCCCCACCTCGCGGAGTTATCTATAAGAGCATGAACCGCGGCAGAGTATCCAGCATGCTTGGCGTCGCATGGTTGGCCTTGTTGCCGACCTGGGCGGGTGAAAAGGCGCAGACTTCCGGAGCCGTTCGCACCGAGGAAGTTTCCGCAGGGCGGCCGCCTTCCGAAGCCGAGAGGGTGGGCACCATGAACAAGTTGCTGCGCAATCGGCAGTTTGACGTTCTTCGATCGGGTAATTCCTTGGGCGGAGCCATCGACGTATCGCTGCCCACTCCTTCGGTGAGCGTTCCCAATCTCGATCCCAAGGCTCAGCAGCGCCTCTTGGAAGAATACGACCGCAAGAAAAACTGGTTGGCTGAACCGGGTGCTGTGAAACCCCGTGAGGTGAACAAGACTGACCAGATGGAGTCGGGGAAATCGGCCAAGGAGGACGATGTTCCGAATTTCAGTCGTGAGCGCGGACGTTCCCGACGCTCCAGAAATGATTCGGGACCAAAGGCCGATTTCGAGGACGGGTCGGAAACCGCAGCCAAAAAAACCAGCAAAGCTTCCAAGTTGGACACCGAAGAGACGCGGTCAGATGCACGCACATCGCGTAACGAATCTGATGAATTGGTTCGTCGGGATGGGCTTTCCAAAGACTCCGACCGGTCTAAATCTATTGCTGAGATACTGGCGCCTGAGGCGGATCATCGGACCTGGTTCAGTGGCAACAAAACCGAGACCTCGGGTGGGACGTTTTCGTTCAATTCACCGGCGATGCGGTCTGGATCGGCTGCCGAGGGGTTCTCTGGCACCACTGGCCCGGGAACGGGCTCGGGTTTTGCCAATCCCGCAACGTCCACCTCCTCTTCCAACCCCTTGATCAATCCCGTGGCCCCACCCACTGGCATCAGTGGCATGGATGGTGATCCCGGACGGCGTTTTGATCCCACTGTGGCCCCGAGTTCGCCGTTCGGGTCTCCGGATGCCGGCTTTTTTGGGAAATCAGGTGCGTCTTCGTCATCTGCTTCGGACGGCGGTTTTGGAGCTTTCGGCAGTGGTGGCGCCGGTGGCGGTGCCGGTCGTGGATTGGAAGGATCGGTACGCTCGCTTTTCACTGCCCCGTCCTCGGATGTCGGGTCTGCAATCCGTTCGGCTCCTTCCTTCACGCCGCGTCCGGCGGTTCTGTCTTTTCCGCAAAGCGGTCCTTTCTGAATGAAATCAATCCTGTTTGCGCTTGGGCTGTGGGCTGGAGTGTTGTTGGGAGCGGAAGGCAAGGTCATCAAGGTCTTGCCGCACTTCGTGGATTTTCAGGGGCGCCACACTCTCTCACCTAGCCTGTACGAGCGGGACGCTTATCAGGAGTTGCTGCGCAACCATCCTGAAAAGCGCGCGGGTTTGCAGTTCGAGGTGCTGTGGAAGGTTTCCAGCCGCGTATCCGGGCCCTTGCGGCTGAAAATGGAGCTCCGGGGCGGTGATTCCGGTTCCTTGGAAACCATGGAGATGGACGTGAAGCGCGGCTTTTTTGGGCGTCGTTGGTCTCGGATGGTTCTGGATCCCAAACAGTTTGCCCGGGTCAGAACCGTGACCGCTTGGAAGGCGACACTGCTGCAAGGCGAAGAAATCGTCGCCGAGTCGAATTCATTCCTCTGGTAGCGTTCCTTCCGATTCGGACGGGCTTTGGCGATTGTTTTTGTGACGACGCCAGAAGCCAAACCCCACCAACCCCAGCGCACTGATCGCAGCGTATTCCTCAGGTTCAGGCACCGCAGAAAACGAGACGTTGTCCAATCGCCAAGTTCCCGCGGTGGAATAGCTCGAGCCCAAGCGGGAGGCCATGTAGCGGCTTTCGGTTCCCCAATCAAAATCCGAGACGATCCGAACCGCTAGATTGGGTTGATGGGCGGCACTGGACGGCAAATCCACCGAGCGCTGGTACCAAGTTTCCCCTGTTCCCGTGGCGGCCGGTGTGATGGTGAATCGAGCAGCTTCGGTGAAAACCTGGCCGTCACTCGACCAAAGCACGCGTTCGGTGTTGGCCGAGGTGTTGCTGTGTCGGATTTGGAAGGACAATGCCACCGACGAACTCCCCTCTGTGGACAGGCTGAATTGGGCCCCGGCGGTGCCGGGTTGTGTGCCTTGCGTTGGGAAACCCTTGAGATTCCAAGCCCCGGAGGGCTCGCCATCATAGCCCGCAGCGAACGTGGCGGAGGTGCTTCCAACTAAACGAACTTCGCCCAATCCGAAGGAGGGTGTGAGGGATCCGGAATTGAAGTCCCAACGGGTGATGAGGATTTGTGCGGCGCCTTCCGGCGCGATGCCGAGCAGGGATGCGGGGAGCCATGCAAAGATCAGGTGACAGAATGAGGAGGATGGGAGGAGCGCTGAGGATTTCATGTTCCCCCAGTCTTCGCCACGGGCTGCCGGTTTCTTTCAGTTTGGTAGCACATTCATCGACAAATCTGCCCGAGATGGGGGGAAGTGGTCCGTCAGCAGCCCTCGGAGCCCGAGTGCGGATCCAAAAAAGGGTTGCGGGGGTCTTGGGTGAGGTGTATCGCTCCTATGTCACCCAAACCCGGAAGTGCTGCGCCGTGGGCCAGTGCCTCGAACCTGCAAAGGTTTCGAGGCATTTGCCGTCGGCGGGTACGATCGGGTGAAAACGAGTCCTAACATGAGTCATAAAAAAACAAACCTGCTGCGTTGGATGACGGCAGCCGGGCTGGTCTGCAGCTCGGCTTATGCCGCCACCAACGTGGTTAACTTCAACACTGCAACGGAGCTTCCCTTCAAAGAAGTGGGCGCGGCCGCGGCAGAGTATCGTTCCAGCGGCGGTGCCACCGGCGGCGCCACCGATGGTTACCTCTCCATCACCGACGCCAAGAGCGGCCAGCGCGCCACTGTGGTGTTCGACGACCTCGACAAGGGTCTGGTTGTCAAGGCCTTCACCTTCGAGTGCGACCTCCGCATCGGTGGTGGCACCTCGCAGCCTGCTGACGGTTTCTCCCTGAACTACGTCCGCGCCAACGATCCGGTGGCGACCGACGGTTCTCCGTTCGCCGGCACCGCTGGTGAGACCAACCTCCCCGAGGAAGGTTCCTTGACCGGTCTGGGCATCGGTTTCGACACCTGGCAGTCCGGTGACCATCCGGGCGGCATCCGCGACGTCGTGGGTATCAGCATCCGCGTCGAAGGTGAGTTGCTCACCCAGCTCCCGGTGCCCCTGCGCCCCGGCAACGTCTGGCCCGGCGGCACCTACGACGAGGCTCCGTTCCGCAACCTCGCCACCACCGACGCCAACTATGCGTCCTCGATGCAGACCGGTGCTCTGAACACCACCGACGACCTCAACGATGACGGCACGGCTGGCAATGACGCCGGTGTGGGTCAGGTCGGCTTCGACGATCCGAAGTGGCCCCTGTGGGTGAAGAA
>CAMATE010000134.1 GCA_945861075.1 Akkermansia muciniphila | reverse complement strand
CGGGGCCTTCAAGGCCGCCCCGGTGACGGTGAGACCCTCGATCTTGTAGTTGGCCGCCAGCTGAGCAGTCGTCGGATCCAAGGGTTCTGAGAACCAGATCCGCACCTTGTCGAAGCTGGCAACGCCCGCCGCATACTGGAGCGTCGGAGCCACCGCGTCGCCAGGAGTCACCACCAGGGCGACCGGGGTGCTGCTGGTGGTGCCGTAGGTGCTGGAGACGACCAGTTCGTAGGAACCCGCATCGGCCGCGGTGACGCCCGTCAGCAACAGGGTGGGCGAGGTCTTGCCGGACAAATTCTGCCCGTCCTTGCGCCACTGATAGGTGAGGGGAGGCGTGCCCGAGGCCGCTCCGGTCAGCGTCACCGAGTAACCCGCATAGAGAGTGCGGCTCGGTAGGCTCGGCTGCTGGGTGATGGTCGGAGCCACATTGGCCGAGAAGTAGATCGACTGGATGTCGGCCGCGCCCAGCGCTTTGTCGAAGACGGCGACTTCATCGATGTTGCCTTTGAAGTAGTCGCCGGCGGTGTTGAAGATACCGCCGCCACCGATGTTGAAGTTGAAGCTGCTGGTGCCATAGCTGGTCACCGGTCCGCTCAGTCGGCCGATTTCCTTGCCGTTGGCATACAGGACGGTGGAGGTGGCGCTGCCGATGACGGCAAAGTGGCCCCAGTCGTTGTCCTTGAAGGGGTAGGGTGCCTTGATGTTGCCGCCGCGGGCGTTCACCCACAGTTCGATGTTGGCCCCGCTATCAGCGTCGCCAAACTCGAGCAGGTCGTTCTGACCGAAGTAGCCGCCACGGCCGCTCTTGATGGCACCGCGGCGAACCCAGCCCATCATGGTGAACTCGGTCATGTCGTTCATCTGGAACGGAGTGCCGACATAGCCGGCCGAACCATTGAACCCGCCACCGACGTTGGAGGCTTCGAATCCTGTGTAAGTCGGCGGCTTCGGACCCTCCGCGGCTGCCTTCATGCCGGGGTTGTAGGAGCCGGCGATGGAAGCGCCCGCTGTTCCGGTGTTGGCGGCTGGAGGCACACTGGCGGGTGCCGTGTAGGCTCCATCGTTCAGGCGGTAGTAGGCGATGGGAGCCTGAGCCAAAACGAGGCTCTGATAAGTAGCGCTCGGGCTGGTGGCGGTGCCGTTGGCGTAGTGAGCGGAGATTTCCTCAGCGGTCAGGGCCTTGCTGTAGAGGGCCACTTCATCGGCGGAGCCATTCCACCAGAACGAACTGTCGGCGCGGCTGCCGATGGCGAACCCGCCCGATTGGCCGGGCACGTAGCTGGTTTGCGCTGCTTCAGCCGCCTGGTCGCCATTGACGAACAGTTTAGCGGTTGCACCGTCATAAACCGCGACCACGTGGTACCACATACCGGACACGGGAGCCGTTCCGCCGGTGATGTTCACCGAGGTGGAGGCGCCGTTTTTGTTGTACATGCGGAGGTTCCAACCTGTCTCGGATTGGTAGATCAACCAACCGCTGCGGGGGGCGGCGAATTGTCCGCTGGAAATGGCGCAAGTCAGGGTGCCGGACCCCACGGCATGCTCAACCTTCGGGCTGAGCCAGGCTTCCACCGTGAAGGGCGCGGCGGGATTCATTTCCGGCATGTACGGTACCATGGTCACCGAGTTGGCGGTGGCATCGAAGCCCACGGCGCTGTCGGTGCGGCCATTGAGCGCGCCCGGAACCGGGTGCTGGGCTGTTCCCAAATAGTAGCCCACGGCGGAGTCGCCCAGGGAACCGGCGTTGACCGCCACGTCAGCGGCGGGAGGTTGCGTGGTCTCATTCAGGCGCCAGAAGGCGACCGGCTTGAGGTTGGAGACTGTTGAGGCGTAGTCCGCCTTCAAGGTCGTCGCCGCGCCGGCTACCAGCGCGAGCATGCCCGTCAATTTCAGGATTTGGCGTTTCATGGTTGTTACAAGGTCCGCATCAGACTCCGCTGGCTGGGTTAGAAGCCGTAGGGATCCGTTTCCCCCTCCTGAAGCTTTGTCACAGTTTTCGGGTCTGCTCTAGCGAAGCATCGCCCATCTTTGTGATCCGGTTGAGTAGGGTGTTACGATTGCGTTAACCTTGGATTATGAGATTTCAGGTGCTCTTTTCATAGTCAACGGAAGTTTGTTTTATGTGATCAATTTTGCGTATTTGATGTTATAAAAATACTATAAACCATAAATTAAAATTTGTAATAAATATATAAATAGGTATGAAACTAAATAATAGTTAATTCAAATTGCTGCCGAATCATGTTAGAATTTGGAGTTGCCATGGTGCTGTGTTCCGGACGCTCGCCCCTTGACATCGTCATTTTAGCTCACCGGATCGTTTGCCAAAAATCTGTTCTCTAGGCTTGGTCATCATTAGCTTCGAACTCATGAACACGTCACCCACTCCGGACCTCATCTTTGATGTGGGGATGAACAACGGGGACGACGCGGGTTTTTACCTCGAATGTGGCTTCAAAGTCGTGGCCGTCGAGGCCAATGAGGCGTTTTGTGGGCAAGTGGCGGCCCGTTTTCCGGAGGCCGTCCGTGAGGGACGGTTGGTCATTCGCAACGTGGCGGTGGCCGGCGAGCCTGGGG
The DNA here is from genome assembly GCA_945861075.1 of Akkermansia muciniphila. Classification (GTDB taxonomy): domain Bacteria; phylum Verrucomicrobiota; class Verrucomicrobiia; order Limisphaerales; family UBA9464; genus SXXZ01. Next base: position 6,661 of record CAMATE010000134.1, on the reverse strand, counting down.
AGGTGGAGTTCTGGATCAACGAAGATCATCCGGAATGGAGTGCTCTCGACGTGGCCAGTGCAGCCCGGGGTGGGCATCGGCACCGGAAGGTCACGGTCCCGGCGGTCCGCTTTGGGGACCTTTTGCGTCAGCATGGGGTTCCGCACTACCTCAAAGTGGACATCGAAAGCGCCGATCACTTCTGCCTCGAAGGACTCCGCGAAGTGGGCTTGCCCAATTACCTGTCGGTGGAGGTCTCCGATGTGGCGTTGGTCGATGCCTGTGAGGCGCTGGGCTACCGACGATTCATGCTGGTGGAGCAAAGTTCCCTGCTACCGATCGACGATTGGTCTGGGCCGCTGGGTTGGACGGCGCAATTTCCCAGAATCCTGACGGCGCATCGGTCTTGGCCGTATCGACTCATCCGCAAGTTGGTGGGTTATCAGCGGATCCGTGCCTTGGGTCAGCGATCCCGGCGGTTTCCGGGTCGTGATTTTCCCATCGGATCCTCGGGCGATTTTGGATCGAACCTGACAGGGACGTGGGTATCCGGTGATGCGGTCAAAGCCCTGTGGCACCGACACTACCGCCACTGGACCTCGCACGGCAGAGAGTTCTGGTGCGACCTCCACGCCAGTCGGGATTGAGATGGTGAAAAGGCCTCCGCGAAGAGCCTGATTCACAGGCGGACAACGCGATAATGTTGCAAGGCCCGCGGCCGTCACCATGCGCCCCCGCAAAGCCCCTCGACCAACATCCGGACCGCTGTTGTTGGTTGTAGGCGTTCCTACTTCGACTTCACGTCGAAGCAATGGAGCAACTCCTGATCCCGGAGGTAGAGTCGACCATTGACGATCACGGGATGTGGCCAGATGCCGCCCTGCGGGCTGCGTTTTGAGGTCAACGGATTGAGTTTGAAGCGGCTGATTTCCTTCCATCCCTGAGTACTGGCTTCCACCAGAGCGACGTCTCCGCTCCGCTCATCCAGGCAAATCAACTTGCCATCGGCGTAGGTGACCGAACCTTTTCCAAATCCCTTGTGGGACCACAGTTCCTTGCCCGTCTTCAATTCCTGGCAGACCCAACCGGCGCCATCGGAGTGGCCGTACAGGTGACCATCGACGCAGACCACGCCGCCATGGTGATTCTTCATCACCTTGTTCGAGTAGAGAGGCTCGACCGTGTTGCCTTTGCCCAAGCGAATGGCCTCGCAGCCGACACCGTAGCCAGCGGTCACATAGACGATACCGTCCTCATAAATGGGCGTCGGAATCACAGCCACTCGTCCTGGAAAATCCTTCTTCCAGAGCACCGAACCATCCTTGGGTGAAACCCCGAAGAATTGATTCATCACCAATTGCACCACCTGAGATTGGCCCGCGTGTTGGATCAGGATGGGAGACGAATACTGTGCATTGTCGGTGATCTCCTTGGAACGCCACCGGACGGCGCCTGAAGTTTTGTCCAAGGCTGCCAGAGTTCCCTGCGATCCGCCGGGCGTACAAATCACCACATCGCCGACCACCAGGGGGGATTCGGTATACCCCCAGTCCTGGAGTTTCCCGCCCAGATCGGTCACCAGATTCTTTGACCAGATTTGTTTTCCGTCCTTCGCATGGACGCAGATCAAGATACCCTGACCGCCAATAGCGAAAACTCGGTCACCGTCCACCGTGGGAGTCATTCGAGGGCCGTCGCCCCAGCCATTCGGGTACCGCGTCCCAGCGGGGGAGCTCCACAATTCCTTGCCACTCGAGGCATCCAGCGCGATCAGGAACTCCTGACCCTCCCGGAGTCCCATCGTGAACAGAGAACCCCTCGCGATCGAATAGCCCGCATAGCCCAGGCCGGCATTTTCGAAGAGCCAAACCCGCTTGGGCCCCTCCTGAGGCCAACGAGACAGCAGACCCGTGTCCGGAGAATGATCCCGGCGCGCTTCCCCCCGCCACTGAGGCCAATCCGCCCCCCAGACCGAAACCGCCGCCAGCCCCCCACAGACACACCCCGCCCAAGATTTGCGAATCATAACCCCACCTCGATAAAACAACCCCACCCCCCAGTCAACCCAAAATAGAGTGACAGGTTCAATATTTGTAGACATGAGCATTTGTGTGGGTAAGGTGTAGGGCATGCGGTTGGCGCGGATAAAAGGGCGGGGCGGGGCTGTCTATCACTGTGTTTCCAGGACGGTGGGGGGGCAGCTGCTGCTGGATGAGGAGTGCAAGGAGAGGCTGGCTTCGCTTTTGATGCGGTTGGCGCGGTTCTGCGGGATGGAGGTGATTACCTACTGCATGATGGGGAACCATTTCCATGTGCTGGTGCGCGTACCGCTGGCGGTGCCTCCGAGCGATGGGGAGTTGCTCCGCAGAGCCGAAGATTTTTATGGGCGCAACGGGCTTCTGGTGGTTTTGGCCCGAGATTCGATGAAAGAACACGGGCGAATGCCAGTCCATGTCCGCGAAACGCTTCTGGGCCGAATGGGGGACGTGTCGGTGTTCATGAAGGAGTTCAAGCAGAGGTTCAGTCGTTGGTATAATCGACAAACAGGTCGGTTCGGCACTTTGTGGGCGGAGCGTTTCAAAAGTGTTCTGGTGGAGGATTCTCCTGAAGCGCTGCGGGCCGTGGCCGCCTATATCGACCTGAATCCGGTGCGCGCTGGCTTGGTGAGCGATCCGAAGGATTACCGATTCTGCGGATATGCTGCCGCTTTGGTGGGCCAAAAGGAGATCCAACGCGGGCTGATGAGTGTTTTCTCAGAGCGCCGTTGGATCGCTGCTGCGGCGCAATACCGTGAACTGCTGTTCGCTCAGGGAGGTGTCAGCGGGCACAGCTCGAAGCAAGCGCTGGATCGGGAGGCGATTCGACGGGTGATGAGCCAGGGCGGGCGGTTGAGTGAGGCCGAAGTCTTGCGGTTGCGCATTCGGCACCTGACGGATGGTGTGGCGTTGGGGTCTCGAGAGTTTGTGAACGGGGTTTTTCACCGGTACCGCTCGCTTTTTGGCGCGAAACGCAAAGATGGAGCCCGGCCCATTCGCGGAACTCCCTGGACGAATCTTTCTACGCTGCGAGACCTGCGGGTCGATGCCGTGGGATTACCAGAAATACTGTGAAAGATTCAGTCTCCGTTCGTCTCGTAAAGTCAGCTCCCGTGACCTGCTCTCAGAATCCTCTCGCCACGGGTTGATCGACTGCCGTTTGCTCAACACCGACGATGGCGATGCGAACAAGACGGGTGCTGCTGGTGGATTCGGTCATTTGGCCGCCGGGTTTGGATCCGGATCCTCGGCGAGATGTCTGCGGTTGGTTCAGCCGTTGGACCCCAAAATCGCTTTCCGTGGAGTGGTCCCGCGCCGGGGTCGACAACGATATTAACCGCACCCATTCCCCCGGTGATTGGGACGGGGTGATCCTGAGCGGTTCGCCGCGCGATGCCTGGAATGATGATGCGGTGAATCTCCAGGTCGGCGAGTGGATCCTGCGCTGCCGCGACGCCGGGGTGCCGGTCCTCGGTGTGTGCTATGGACATCAACTCATGGGCCGGGTTTTGGGAGCCAAAGTGGCACCGCACCCTCAGGGGTTGGAGTTGGGCAATACTCCGGTCACGCTGACTCCCGCCGGCCGATCCTCGAGGCTTTTTGACGGAATCCCCGACGCATTCGACGCGCTCTCGAGTCACTCGGACGTGGTCTCCGATCTTCCCGCCGGGTTGATTCACACCGTAGCGGGGACGTTCGCTGCGATCCAGGGCATGCACGATTCCACCGGGCTGCTCAATGGTGTGCAGTTCCACCCGGAGACAGATCCCGACACGCTCCGCCTCATCTGGAATCCGCGGCGCGATCTCTGGCGCCCCCGCGTTCGCTTCGACTTAGACCAGGTGTTGGACAACCTGAAGCCCACACCGGCTGGACGACAAATCCTGCACAACTTTCTGCATCATTTCGTCCGAGGATGACCCTTGGACCTTCGGCGCGATTGAACCATTCTCTTCCCACCAAACAAACATGAGCCTGACTGCCTTTTCCTTCCCGACCCGAACCCTTTACGGCGCCGGAGCGCTGGCTGAATTGCCCGCCGCACTGACCAAGCTGGGCGTGTCTCGTCCGCTCGTGGTGACCGACGGTGGTTTGGTGAAAACCGAAGCCTTCGCGCAACTCGCTTCGGTGCTGGGTGCCAGCAATCAAGGCAAGACCTGGTTTGTCTTTGACGGAGTGCATCCGAACCCGATCGAGGAAGACGTGCGCCAAGCAGCAGCGGCCCTGCGGGATAACCAGTGTGACGGCGTGGTCGCCATCGGCGGCGGAAGCCCGCTCGACGCCGGCAAGGCCGCGCGACTGCTGGCCCGCCGCCCCGGATTCGATCTCGCCAAGTTCTACGATGAGTCCGACTGGAGTGGCCTGCTGCCGCTGGTTGCAATTCCCACAACGGCCGGAACCGGCAGCGAAGTGGGACGCAGTTCGGTGATCACCCTCGACGCCACGCATCGCAAGGCGGTGCTCTTCAATCCGGAGATGCTGGCCAAATTGGTCATTCTCGATCCCGCCCTGACCGTGGGATTGCCTCCGCACCTCACGGCCGCAACCGGGGCCGATGCGCTCACGCATTGCATCGAGAGCTTCACGTGCCCGTCGTTCCATCCGATGTGCGATGGCATCGCCCTCGAAGGAGCCCGGCTGATCTTTGATGCCCTACCCAAAGCCTATCGCGATGGCAAGGACCTCACCGCCCGCGGTCACATGCTGGTGGCGGCGGCCATGGGTGCCGTGGCTTTTCAGAAAGATTTGGGAGTGGTTCATTCACTGGCACACCCGCTGTCTTCCATTTGCGGAATGCACCATGGATTGGCCAATGCGCTGTGTCTGGTGGCCAGCATGCGACTGTGCAGCGCACGCCGTCCGGGACTGTATCGACGCGTGGGACAAGCCGCAGGCCTGGAGGTTATTCAACTCTCCGACGCCGAGGCCGACCGGGTGACGATCGCGTTTGTGGAATCGTTCCTCGCGGGCCTGGGTCTGAACAAAAAGCTCTCGCAGTTTGGCGTGAAACCCGAGCACCTCGATGCACTCGTAGCCCAAGCCTGGGAAGACCCCTGCCATCAGACCAATGCCGTTCCGGTCACCCTCGCCGACTTGCGTGCTCTCTACCTCGAAGTGCTCTGATAGTCCCTCGACTTTGGCCGCATTTCCCACATTTCCCACGTCGCTCACGAGTCCCCCGATTTCCATTTCTCTCCAGTTTCCCCAACCATGATTCCCCACCAATTGTTCTTGGACGGTCGCTACACCGGTGTCGATGGCACGCCGAAGACCCGCTTGGTCAATCCGGCCACGGCCGAGGTGTTCGCCGAGATCGACGCGGCCACCGTGAAGGAAGTGGACGCGGCCGTGGTTTCGGCCCACAGCGCCTTTGAAAATGGCTGGCGTGATCTCGCCCCCGGCAAGCGGGCGGCGGTGTTGTTCAAGATCGCCGCCGTGATCCGCGAAAACGCCGAGGAGTTGGCTCGCCTCGAAGTGATGCACGTGGGCAAGCCACTGGCCGATGCCCGGGACGAAGTCGCGCTCGGAGCACGGGTCTTCGAATACTACGCAGGTGGCATCAGCCGGTTCTTCGGCCAGACGATTCCGGTGGCGCGTGGCGGGCTCGACTTCACCTTGCGCCAACCGCTCGGTGTCGTCTCGGCCATCGTTCCGTGGAATTTCCCCTTCGCCATCGCCTGCTGGAAGGTGGCCCCGGCGCTGGCCGCCGGAAATGCCGTGCTGCTCAAGCCGGCCTCGATCTCCCCGCTCACCGCGCTGAAATTAGGTGAACTGGCCCACGCGGCGGGATTGCCTGCTGGCATCTTGCAAGTCATCACCGGCCCCGGAGGTACGCTGGGCGACGCGCTGGTCACCCACCCGTTGATTCGCAAGGTGTCGTTCACGGGTTCCACCGAAGTGGGCCGTCGGATCATGGAATTGGCCGCCCGCAACCTTACGCGGGTGTCGCTCGAACTGGGCGGCAAGTCCCCCAACATCGTCTTTGCCGACGCCGATTGGGAAAAGGCCGCCGATGCGGCGCCGATGTCTGTCTTCGCCAACACGGGCCAAGACTGCTGCGCCCGCAGCCGCGTCTATGTCGAGCGACCTGTCTTCGAGAAGTTTGTCGAACGCTTTGCGGCGGCCACGCGCAAACTCATCGTGGGCGATCCCAACAACGAAGCCACGCAACTCGGGCCCATGGTGTCGTCGTCGCAGCGGCAGACCGTTGAAGACTACCTGGCCGACGCCCGACGCAATGGCAGCACGGTGGTGTGCGGCGGCGGACGCCTGCCTTCGGCGGGTTTCTACCTCGAGCCCGCGATTCTCACCGGTGTCGCCCCAGAACACCGGTGCTGGCGCGAGGAGATCTTCGGCCCCGTCGCGGCGGTCGTCCCCTTCGACGACGAAGCAGAAATGCTGCGCGACGTGAACGCGTCTCCTTACGGACTCAGCGGATCGGTGTGGACCCAGAACCTCTCGCGCGCACTCCGGGTTTCACGCGCGGTCCAGAGCGGCGTGTTGTCCATCAACAGCCACAGCAGCGTTCATGTGGAGGCTCCGTTCGGTGGCTTCAAGCAAAGTGGCCTCGGCCGCGATCTGGGCATGGCCGCGATGGAGGGCTACTCGGAAGTGAAGAACGTCTACGTGGCCGAATAATGTCCGCG
>CAMATE010000133.1 GCA_945861075.1 Akkermansia muciniphila | reverse complement strand
GAAAAGAACATCGCCATCCAGCTCCTGCGCCTGGTCGCTCCGCCGGAGGTGGCCGCCGATTGGGAAAATCGGCTGCGGGCTGGGGGCCTGGGCTACGGCGATCTCAAGAAGGGATTGTTCGAGGAGTACTGGAAGCACTTTGCCGCCTTCCGCGAGCGCCGGGCCGAACTGGCGTCACGGCCCGATGACGTCCGGGAAATCCTCAGAGCTGGCGCGGTGAAGGCCCGGGCCAAGGCCCAGAAGACCCTCGCCCGAGCCAAGCAGGCCTGCGGTTTGGATTGAGTCAGTGCCGGGCCCATTGGGTGAACCTTGGTTCAAAATCGGCTGTTCGGCCGGTTTACAATCCGGGCGGTCCTTTCCATCCTCGGGCCACGGCATGAGCTTTTACGACCGACTGAAGTGGACCGCGGACGGACTGATCCCGGCCATCATCCAGGAGCAGTCCACCGGGCGCGTCTTGATGATGGCGTGGATGAACCGGGCTTCGCTCGAGAAGACGATCGAGACGAGTCGCACCTTTTTCTGGAGCCGTTCGCGCCAGAAGTTCTGGATGAAGGGCGAGTCCAGCGGCCATGTGCAGGTGGTCAAAGACATCGCCTTCGACTGCGATGGCGACACCTTGCTCATCCAAGTGGAGCAAACCGGAGCCGCCTGCCATGAGGGTTACCAATCCTGCTTCTTCCGGAGCATCGAAGGCGATGGAGCTGACTGGAAGGTGACGGAACCCCAGCTCCAGACCCCGGACGCCATCTACGGTAAGCAGTGACCTGGACCGTCCCCGAGGTCGTCTCGCCCGGATCGGCACCTTGGTGCCTGTTCGCGGCGATGGCGTTGCTGGGACGCGCGGCCGACCTGGTCTCCACCTACATCGCCACACCCAATCTGGCGCTCGAGGGCAATCCGCTGGCGCGTCGGCTGGGTTGGCGTTGGGGGATTCCACTCAATTTGGCGGCCTCCTTGGGGATCGGCTGTTTTCCAAGCCTGGCCATTGCAGTGACCACCACCAGTGCCTTGGTCGCCGCCCGAAACTTCCAGAATGCCTGGATCATGCGGTCGATGGGAGAGTGGCAGTACCGGATGTGGATGGCCGAGCGGCTTGATCAAACACCCCGGCCCTTGCCGGTCGTTTGTTTCATGGCTGAAGCGTTGCTCACGCTCCTGCCTGGCCTGGCCTTGCTGGTTTTTGCGGAGTCGGGTGGAGTGGCCCAGTCGGTGGGCATGGGGATCACAGCCTATGCCGCAGCAGTGGCCTTGTTCACGCTGATGGCCTTGTGGCGGCGCTGAGGGAGGTCGACGTTGGATCGATGTCGATGGATTCCGGTGGAATTCAAACTCAGCCCACCTCGGAGCCGAGTTCGACATTCCAATAGGCGACATCGAGGAAATGACGCCAACTGTCGTGCATGGAGGCCCCGAAGCTGACCTGCACGAAGGGTCGCCACTTGGGTCGCTTGGGCTTGCGCACCAGACGCATGTGAGCCTCGGCCGGAGTTCGGTTGGCCTTGCGCGTGTTGCAGGGAATGCAGGAGCAGACGATGTTTTCCCAAGTCGTGGGCCCACCTCGATCCCTCGGAACCACGTGGTCGAGGTTCAAATCGCGCCGATCAAAGACCTTGCCGCAGTACTGGCAAGTGTTCTGGTCCCGCTCAAACAGGTTGTGCCGGGTGAATTTGACCTCCTTCTTGGGAAAACGGTCAAACCCCATGAGCAAGATGACCCGGGGTACCCGGATTCGGAAAGAGACCGTGCTGACGGAGCCGTCGGCTTCGGGGTCGGTCGCGGACAGGTCACGCCACTGCTGGAAGTTCAGTGTCCGGTAATCACCGTCGCCATCACCGAACACCACCTGTGCGTTCCCTTCGAAGAGAAGCGTCAGCGCCCGACGTACTGAGCAGACGTTGACCGCCTGCCACAGCCGGTTGAGGACAAGAACCTGATCGCACAGGACATTGCTCATCGGACGGTTTGGTTTAACCGTCTTCCCTACTAGCCGCCCCCCATGACGCTGTCAACGCGCCCCGGTGAATAATCGGTGAACATCTGTCAGTCCGCGGACCCTGATGGCTGCCCTGCCCAGCCATCGGGCGAGTCGGGAGGCGCTGGCAAGTAGGGGTAGAAGCTCAAAACGAGAATCTCTTCCGGCGGGTTTTCTGCCGATGTGTCGGAACGGGATTTTCCCCGTACTTGTCCCCCCGGATCATTTCCGTATGGTAGGCTCCTTTCGATGCACGAGCCTGCCATCACCCCGGAATTGGTCGCGAAGCACAACCTCACGCCCGAGGAGTACCAGAAGATCCTTGAGGTCCTCGGCCGAGAGCCGTCGTACACCGAGTTGGGCATCTTCTCGGTCATGTGGTCGGAGCACTGCTCCTACAAGAACACACGACCGGTGCTGAAGACCTTCCCGACGAAGGGCGAGAAGATCCTCGTCGGGGCTGGCGAAGAGAACGCGGGCATCATCGACGTGGGCGACGGCGTGGCCATTGCCTTCAAGATCGAGTCGCACAACCACCCGAGCGCCGTGGAACCGTTCCAAGGCGCGGCGACCGGTGTCGGTGGCATCATCCGCGACATCTTCACCATGGGGGCCCGGCCGGTGGCGGCGCTCAATTCTCTGCGCTTCGGGGAACTTTCCAATCCGGAGGTGCGACGCCTTTTCACGGGCGTGGTGGGCGGCATCGCCCATTACGGCAATTGCTTCGGCATTCCGACGGTGGCCGGCGAGGTCTATTTCGACAAGAGCTACGAGGGCAATCCGCTGGTCAATGCCTTCGCCTTGGGCGTTTTGCGGCACGACCAAATCACCCGTGGTGCCGCCCATGGCATTGGCAATCCGGTGTTCTACGTCGGCCCGGCGACCGGCCGTGATGGTTTGGCTGGAGCCGCCTTCGCCTCGCAGGACCTCACCGAAGAATCAGCCGAGCAGCAGCGCGGGGCGGTCCAGGTGGGTGATCCGTTCATGGAGAAGCTCGTTTGTGAGGCTTGTCTGGAATTGCTGGCCACCGGATGTGTCGCCGGCATGCAGGACATGGGTGCGGCGGGTTTGACCTGCTCCACTTGCGAGACGGCCGCCCGCGCCGGAACGGGCATTGAGATCGAGTTGGACAAGGTCCCGCAGCGGGCTCCGAACATGACCAGCTACGAGATCATGCTCTCTGAATCCCAAGAGCGCATGCTCATCGTGGTCCACAAGGGGCGTGAGGCCGAGGTGAAGGCGGTTTTCGACAAGTGGGATCTGCCGTGGGCCGAGATCGGCGTGGTGACCGACACGGGTCGCATGGTCGTTCGTCACGGGGGCCAGGTGGTCGTGGATGTGCCCGCCAAGAAGCTGGCTGACGAAGCTCCGGTGTACCACCGCGAGGCCCGCGAGGCGGCTTACATGACGGCCGTTCGCGCTTTCCGGCTCGACGGCATCGCCGACACCCGCAACCCGTTGGGCGACCTTAAAACTCTGCTTTCCAACCACACCATCGCCTCCAAGAACTGGGTTTATGGCCAATACGACCACATGGTCCGCGACGGCTCGGTAGTTTGCCCCGGCAGTGACGCTGCGGTGATCCGCATCAAGGGCGACAGCCTCCCGGTGACCAAGGCCGAGTATGCCGCAGCCAAGTCGGGCGCGGCCGATGGGTTCGAGCCGCCGGCCCCCTTGGCCGATAAGTACGTGGCCTTCACCGTCGATTGCAATGGTGGCTACGTGTACCTCGACCCCTATGAGGGCGGTAAGGCCGCCGTCACCGAGGCTTGCCGCAATCTGGCCTGCTCCGGGGCCGTGCCGGTGGGTTCGACCGACAACCTCAACTTCGGCAATCCCCACAACCCGGAAATCTTCTGGCAGCTCAAGGAGTCGGTTCGTGGTCTGGCCGACGGTTGCCGGGCCTTCAGCGCTCCGGTTACCGGGGGCAATGTTTCCCTCTACAATCAGCGGGGCGCTCTGGGTTCCATCGATCCGACGCCCACGGTGGCAGTGGTGGGGATCATCGAAAAGCCCGAGCACATCACCACCCAGTGGTTCAAGGACGCGGGCGACGCCATCTTGCTGCTCGGCGCGCCGGTGGATCTGGCCGACCCGCTGCAGGGCCTCGGCGGCAGCGCGTATCTCAAGAGCGTGCACGCTCAGAAGAACGGCCTGCCTCCGCGCGTTGATTTAGAAGTCGCTCAAACCTTGCACACCACCTTGCTGGGCCTGATCCGCGAGGGCGTGGTGAAGAGCGCGCATGACTGCAGCGAAGGCGGCTTGGCCGTGACTTTAGCCGAATCGTGTTTCAGTCAACAAGTGGCCCGCGAAAGCCACCGGTTCCTCGGGGCCAGCGTAGACCTCAGTCTCTGTGCCGAAGGAGCCCGCTTGGATGCCCTGCTCTTCGGTGAAACCCAAAACCGCGTGGTCATTTCCGTGGCGGGCATCGATGCCGGTCGCGTGCTCAAGCAGGTCCGCGCCATGGGTGTGCCCGTGGTCCAAATCGGTACCGTCGGCGGTGAAGCCCTCACCTTGAAGACACCGGCCGGAGAGTTTTCCACCCCGGTGGCCGAGCTCCACGACGGCTGGTGGAATTCCATCGCCCGAGCCATGGCCTGATCCAATATTCCCGCAAAAGCCCCCGGAATCCTTGCTTTTCACCCTGACCCGCTCCAGAGCACGCTCTCAGACCAGAATCCCATGAGTTCCACCATCGCCGCTGTACCTGCTTGGCCCGGAGTGATCCGTCGTTACGCCCGCTTCCTGCCGGTCACCGCGGAGACCCCGGTCGTCACCTTGCTCGAGGGAAACACTCCGTTGATTCCGGTGCCCAATTTCGTGGCAGCCATCGGGGGGAACTTTGACCTCCGCCTCAAGTACGAGGCCATGAACCCAACCTGTTCCTTCAAGGATCGCGGCATGACCATGGCCATCACCAAGGCCAAGGAGCGGGGCGCCAAGATCGTCGTCTGCGCCAGCACCGGGAACACCTCGGCCAGTGCCGCCGCCTACGCTGCGCGGGCTGGTCTCAAGTGCGTGGTGCTGCTGCCTCAGGGCAAGATCGCCCACGGCAAGATGTCGCAGGCGCTGCTCTACGGGGCCACCACGGTGAGCATTGATGGCAACTTCGATGATGCGTTGAACATCGTCCGCCAACTCGGTGAAACCGGTCTGGTCGAAGTGGTCAACTCGGTGAACCCGGTGCGCATCGAAGGTCAGAAGACGGCGGCTTTCGAAATTTGCGATGCCTTGGGTGACGCGCCCGACTTTCATTTCTTGCCGGTGGGCAATGCCGGCAACATCACGGCCTACTGGCGTGGGTTCCGCGAGTATGCTGAAGCAGGACTCTCGGATACGTTGCCGCGCATGATGGGTTGGCAGGCTGCGGGAGCCGCGCCATTGGTGTTGGGACATCCGGTGGCCCATCCCGAAACCGTGGCCACGGCCATCCGCATCGGCAACCCGGCCAGCTGGCAGGGCGCGATGGATGCCGCCCGTGAGTCCTCCGGATCCATCCGCTCGGTCACCGACGAGGAAATCCTGCATGCCTACAAGCTTCTCGCCCGCACCGAGGGTGTGATGGTTGAGCCGGCCTGCGCCGCGCCGCTGGCGGGTTTGATCAAGGCTGTCCGCGGTGGCGAGATTCCAGAAGGGTCGCTTGTGACAGCCACCATGACCGGGCATGGCCTGAAGGATCCGGACACCGCCATCCAAGTGGCTGGTTTCCAACCCATTTTGTCCAAGGCCACCAAAGAGGCGGTCATGGCGGCCGTGGGTCTGGCCTGAATCGTTCCGGCCATGCCGTTCCGGTTGGGTGCCCGGAGTCCGAGGCGAAGTGTTGAACCCGGTAGGTCGGTGAACCTAAGTTCAGCCAGATAAACCCCTCTGAAAAAGAGTGGGAACCCGCAGTGCCCATGGGCTAGGTTCAACGGCGCATCTCAACCCAAACCGATGCCTGCCGAATGCCCATACTCTGCTGCCGTCGAGTCCTTTGACGAGACACTGCTGGCCCAAGGCATGGGCGCGGAGATCTACGGCCGACTGCGGGACCACCTTTCCCAAAACGAACCCCAGGAACTGGAGCGTCTCTGCGACCGTAGTCAGCGTCTGATGCGGGACCTTGGAGTCACCTTCGCCCTCTACAACGAAGACGATGCCGCCGACTGGATCCTCCCCTACGACTTGTTTCCGCGGGTCATTGATCCAGAAACGTGGAAGTTCCTCTCGAGCGGAGTGATCCAACGCGTTGGGGTGTGGAATGAATTTTTCCGCGACATCTACGATTCCCAGGAGGCCCTGAAGAATGGAGTGGTGCCCTTCGAGTTGGTCTACGACGACCCCGGTTACCAACGCAACGCGGTGGGCCTGTCCGTTCCCGACGACACCTTCGTGCATGTCGCCGCCTTCGACCTGGCTCGCGATGCCCGCGGACGCTGGGTGGTCATCGAGGATTACGTCGGCAACGTCACGGGTGTGACCTACGGCCTTCAGGCGCGGGCGGTGCTGACTCAGGCCGCCCCGGAACTCCTCGAAACAGCCCCGGTTTGCCCCGTCCAAGGCTATCCCACCGAACTTCTGGAGCATTTGCGGGGTTTCGCCCGGGGCATCCAAGAACCCCGGATCGTTCTGCTTTCGCCGGGTTCTTACAACAGCGCCCACTACGAGCATTCGTGGCTGGCTCGACAAATGGGCATTCCGCTGGTGCGGGGCGGCGACCTCATCGTCCTCAACTCGCGCTGCTACCTGAAGACCATTGGTGGCATCGAGCCCATTGACGTCATCTACCGCCGGCTCGACGACGCCTTCATCGACCCGGTGGCCTTCCGTTCCGACAGCACCCTGGGCGTCCCGGGCCTGATGACTTGTGTGCGCAAGGGCACAGTCACCATTGCCAACGCCATCGGCACCGGCCTGGGCGACAACCGGGCGATCGGAGCGCTACTGCCCCGTTTGGCCAAGTTCTACAACCGAGGCCCGCTGACGTTGCCCGGTGTGGAGCGACGGTTGTGCTTCGACCCTGACCAGCGGGCGATGATCGAGTCCGATCCGGAGTCCTGGGTGATCCAGCATGTCAGCGAGCGGTCCAACCGTCTGGTCTGGCATCCCGGCCGGATGGAGGGCGAGGAGCGTTCACGGTTGTTGCGTGACTTGCGCCGTCATCCGGAACGCTACGTGGCTGAGCCCATCCTGCCACTCACCCAGCTTCCGACGGCCTCGGCCAATCTGGACCGGCGTCACGCCGGGCTTCGCCTCTTCGTCTTCGGCGGAAAGACCCCCCGGGTTTTTCCATTGGCCCTCACCCGTCATGCAACCGAGCCCAATTCACGGACCATCTCCAGCGGACTGGGCGGTGGGATTCGTGACACCTGGATTCTGCGCGGCGACGAAACCTCTCCATCTCCGTCTCCCTCGCGCCCGGTGTTTCTGACGGCCCCCTTCCAGCGCCGACTGCGTCTGGGCAGCCGTATCGCCGACAGCCTCTACTGGATGGGCCGCTACAAAGCCCGCGCTGAGCAGGCCACGCGGATGCTGTTGGTGCTGCGCCGTCTGCAAATCGAGACGGCCGGCCGCGAGACCGCAGATCGCTGGGCGCCCATTTGGGCGGCATTGGCCCGCGCCACCGGCCATTCCTCCGAGCACTTGGCCTTGGAAGCCGAGGGCTTGGAGGATCCGTCTTACCGTCTTCTGCTGGCTGCCGACAATTCGGCCAGTGTCGCACGATGCATCGCCAGTCTTCATGACAACTCGCGGGGAGTTCGCGAGACGATCCCGCCCGAGGTCTGGAGCGCAGTCCACCGCCTGCATCAACTGTCCGAGCAGGCCCAGGAGGCGATGGATCCTTCAGACCTCGCCCGCCTGTCGGACCTCATGCAGTCGTTGCTGGACGCGGTGGATCAGCTGGATGGCGCGGCTGGCAAGAACATGCTCCACGACGACGCATGGCATTTTTGGCGCTTGGGCCAGAACGTCGAGAGGGCTCTATCCACCACCCGGATCACCCGTGAGGTCTTGGTCAAACACGGTCGCGCCGCCACCGAGCACGCCGCGGATCTCGACCTCGATGCCTTGCTGCGCATCCTTTCCTGCCAGTACGCCTACCGAAGTCTTTATCAGGCCCGTCCCACCGCGCCCAACGTGGTCGCACTCATCCTTCAAGATCCGGCCCTGCCGCGTTCCGTTCTGGCCTGTCTGGAGGACATTCGCGCCAGTCTGGCCACAGTCAGTGGATCGAGCCGGCATGCGGCCTCGGCCTCGCCCCAGCGTTCCGTGGCCAAGTTGGCCAACGCCGTGGAATTCGCCGATTTGGGCGCGCTGTTCACTGCGGCCGAAGTCCCGGTCGACTCGGCCGCCAACAAGATTGCCAAACCCCCGAGCCCTTCCGGACCGCTCCCACTGGGGCTCTGGCTCGATGAACTCGGCGATCGCCTCTCCGAGTTGTCGGTCGAGATCAGTGATCATCACCTGCACCATCAGGCCTTCAACATCCTCCGCTGAACTGCGATGCGTTTTCACATCGAGCACACCACCGAATACGACTATCCGGATCCGGCCTCGGAGAGCTTCAGTGAACTGCGGTTGCGTCCCCGCGATTCTTTGCGTCAGAAGGTGACCCGCCACCAGACGCTCATCGAACCCGGGGTTTTGGTGGAATCGCACATCGACTACTTCGGCAATTACGTGGAGACCATTTCCATTCCTTACCGACACCAGCGTCTGGTGATCTCGTCGGCTTGCGAGGTGGAGACCAAGCCCTTCAATGACGCTTTGGCGGCGCTCGACCTCACCATCGCCGAGGCCCGCCAGATGTATCAGGAGCGTCGTCGTGAGCTGCATGATTTTCTAAGGCCGTCCCAATATGTGCGCTTGGTGGATCCGGTTCGTGAAATGGCCTCGGAACTCCTGCCCGAGGCCGCGCCTTTTGCCGAGTCGCTGCTGCGGCTCAATGACCATCTCCACCGGACCTTGCGCTACCGTCCCGGGGCCACTGATGCGGGCACGACTGTCGAACAGTTCCTCCAACGGCGCGAGGGGGTCTGCCAAGATTTTGCCCACCTGATGATCGCCATTTGTCGCGCTGCCGGACTGCCGGCGCGGTACGTGAGCGGCTACATCGAGACTGACGCGCCGCTGGGGGATGACGGCAGGCCCTCCAAGACGCTTATCGGGGCCGTGGCCACCCACGCCTGGATCGAGGTGTTCACACCGACGGGGTATTGGGTGGGCCTGGATCCCACCAACAACATGCTGGATGGCGAACGCCACGTTCAAATCGGCATCGGGCGCGACTACG
>CAMATE010000132.1 GCA_945861075.1 Akkermansia muciniphila | reverse complement strand
GTGCATTACTCGAGCCTTCCGGCGGAAGGCTTGTGGGCACGTTGCATCGAAGATCTCTCATCACTATGACGAATTCCAAATCTGACTGGCTTGGGGCCGCTTTCTCTCAGGACCGACGGCCCCCACTGCCTGTGACAGTGCTCTCCGGGTTTCTTGGTGCGGGCAAGACGACGCTGCTGAACCACATCCTGCACAACCGCGAACACCGCCGTGTCGCGCTCATTGTCAATGATATGAGCGAGGTGAACATCGACGCCGCGCTGGTGAAAGGGGGCGGCGCAGCGCTCAACCGCTCTGAGGAGAAGTTGGTGGAGATGAGCAATGGGTGCATCTGCTGCACTCTGCGGGAGGATCTGCTCAAGGAGGTGGCTGCCCTCGCCCGGGAAGGGCGTTTCGATCAGGTGGTCATCGAGAGCACCGGGGTCAGCGAGCCGCTGCCGGTCGCCGAGACCTTTACCTTCGCGGACGAGCAGGGGCGGACGCTCAACGATCTCGCGCAGCTCGACACCATGGTAACGGTCGTGGATGCCTTCAATTTCCTGCGAGACTACGCGTCGGCCGATTCCCTGATCCAGCGGGGCCAAAGCCGTGATGAAGACGACGACCGCTGCGTGGTGGACCTGCTCGTTGAGCAGGTGGAATTCGCCGACGTGATCGTGGTCAACAAGACCGACCTGGTCACCCCGGCCCAGCTCGCCCAATTGGCCGGCATTCTCAAGGCCCTCAATCCGCGCGCCCGACAGGTTTTCAGCCAGTTTGGCCGGGTGCCCTTGGGGGAGGTCCTCGCCACGCGGCGGTTCGATTTCGAGGCCGCGCAGGCCGCCCCGGGCTGGCTCAAGGAACTCCGCGGGGAACACACGCCCGAGACCGAGGAATACGGCATCGGCAGCTTCGTTTACCGCGCCCGGCGGCCGTTGCATCCGGAGCGCTTCATGCGCTGCATCCAGTCGGAGTGGCCCGGAGTGCTCCGCAGCAAGGGCTTCTTTTGGCTCGCGACCCGCCACGACTGGGCCGGTTCCTGGAGCCAGGCCGGCCCGGCCTGCCGCACCGAGGGAGCCGGCCTGTGGTGGTCCGCCGCCCCGAAGAACCAATGGCCCGACAGCGAGGAGGAAGTCCGCGACATCATGGCGGACTGGCGCAAGCCCTGGGGCGACCGCCGGCAGGAGATCGTCATCATCGGCCAGGACTTGGACCAGTCCCGGCTCACCGACCTCCTGGATGCCTGCCTGCTCACGGACGTCGAAATGGGCCTCGGCCCGGACGGCTGGCTCGCGTTGCCCGACCCGTTCACGCCGTGGCGAAAAGCGGAGGAAACCACACCGGAGTCCACCCCAACTCAGCTCATTTCTTGAGAACTGACCTCCCCAAAAAGCAGATCAATCTGCACCGACCCACAACGAAGTCCCACTCATCCGTTTTCAACCGGTGGGGGGCGCAGCTCTGGGTGCTACTAACGCTCCTGCTCACGGCAAGGGCCCAAGAGGAAATCCCCCATATCAACGCCGGCGCGGCGGCCCGGACGATTGGCTCATCCCTGATTTTTGCCCAAGGCGACGCGTTTGAGGCCGGATCCGGCTGGACGGTGCCGTTACGATTCTCCACCGGCGGGTCCTATGCAGGCTGGTTCCACAACGAGATCGTCTTTGGAGCCCTTCCTGCCACGCCCGGATTTGGAGGCCCTTACCCCGATTCGGCGCTTCCTGGGACAAAAATATATTTGGAGGTCACAAGCGTGGAGGGGCCACCCGGAGGGGAGTTCACCTTCTGGCAGACCCGGTCCAACGCCCCATCCTTCCGAGTGCCCAGCGGGACTGCCAACAGTACCAACCACTGGAAACTAACGGACGGCTCGGGCAGACCGGGAACAGATCCCTCCGGCCACCGGCACGGTCGCCGCTTTGCGGTCAACCTTCCAGGAACCTACACCGTGGGATTCACCCTCCGTGACCTCGGGACCAACGGGCCCGGCGGTGGTCCCATTCATGGTCCGAGTCTGCTCTATCGGATGCGCTTCCTAGCTCAACCTGAACCGTTCACCCCTCCGCCGTCGTTGGGACGGGCGACACTCGCCGATGGGAGGCTCACATGCCGGTTGGTAAGTGAACCCAATGAGCCTCACATCCTGGAGTCATCGGAAGACTTGGTTGCGTGGCGAACGATTGCCCAATTCGAGACCACCAACTCCGTCCAAACCCTTCTGCTGTCTCCAATATCAGATGCGCCGGCCTGCTTCTACCGCGTGTCGAGACCCTCTCCCCGTTAGCCAAACCAATTGCACAATGAACATAATCCGAACCTTAGCCGCCCTGCTTGGCGCGGCGCCGATCTTGCACGCAGCCCAATTCACTGGGCGCATCACTGCCGAACCAATCACCGTAGCCGGGGTCACCAATGTCAGCGCGGTTGCCCTCTCAAATGGCGGGGTTCTCCTGGGCTATTCCGCTGACGGGCCGACGGGCAGCCTTCGTGGCTTCACCGCGACCGGGACCAACGTCGTGTCCCTGCCCATGCCGCCCGGGTCAACCGACCTGCAGCCATGGGGATTCGATTCGGCCGGAACGATCGTCGGCGAACTCGACTTTACGAGCGGTTTCATTCTCCGCGGGACCAACTTCACCGTCGTGGATTTCCCGGCGGAAGGCGTTACCGAGACGTTGCTGACAGGCATCAATGATGCCGGGTTGATCACGGGCACGGCTTTCGGTGACGCGGGACCATTCGGTTTCACCCTGCAGAATACAAACTTCGCCCTGCTGGCCATTCCGGGGGCGAGTCGTTCCTTCGCTTACGACGTGAACAACCGCGGGGTTGTGGTCGGGCAATACCGCCAGGGGGCCGGCGATACCTTCGGATTCTGGAAGCGGGGTACCAACGCCCACATCGCACTCCGGATTCCCGGAGCCGACCGAACAATCGCCTACGGCATCAACAACAACGACGTGATCGTCGGTGCCTATCGTCGCACCAACGAGACCTCATTCCATGGATTCATCTATGAAGCCGGCGTCTACACGCTCTTCGACGTGCCGAATTCCACGTGGACCGTCCCCTCCGATTTGAACGACGAGGGCGTGATCATCGGCTACTACCGCACTGCCGAAGGAGCGACTCTTCCCTTCCGGGCAGCACGGCCCATGCCGAAGATCCGCTACCTGGCGACGACTTTCGACGTCCCCGGAAAACCCCATACGCTCGCCCATGGACTCAATGACCGCGGGGAAATTGTCGGCCAGTGGTATGGTGCCAACTTTGCCACGAGCGGTGGGTTCCGCCGCGGAATGGACAATGGCTTTGAGCTCTTCACTCCGCCCACCGGTTACAAAGGCACCTCGCCCCAGTCCATCAACAATGCCGGCGCCATCGTGGGCCAGGCCTATCCGGACGGATTCATCCGCAAGGGAGGCACCAGTCAGGCCATTACGTTCGCCGACCATAGCGAGGTCTTCCTGAGGTCCATCAACGCCTCCGGAGTCTTTGGTGGCAACGCGGTCGGCGACTTTGGGGACGTGCCGGTCGTTGCCCGGGACGGAACGAATCTCACCGTCCTGCCCCTCCCGGACTACGTGGCGGCGGGAGTCCTGACGATCACCGACGATGGGGTCGTGGGTGGCTACCGCCTGCAGAGTGCTGTCGTGGACGCGACGACCAATAGTTTCACAAGTGGCTATATCCACGACGGAACAAACACGACGACCGTGCGCGTTCCCGGCTCGTTCTACACCTCGGTGGATCACCTCAGCCCTCGCGGTGAAGCGTTCGGGTCCTTTCTCGCGCGAACCGCGGGGAACGCTCTGCGCAGTTACGTCCTCGACGATGACGAGTTCTCGGAGATCGAATTGATTCTCGATCACCCCAAAGCTCGCCGGCCGAGCATTACGGACCGGAATGAGTCCGGCACTCTGGTCGGCTTCTACACCTTGCCCGACGGAAGCTACCATGGCTTCGTCGCCTACCGGGAGGACGCCCGGCTGACCGATGTCCACAGCGATATCGGCTTTGATTTCACGGTCGCCGACGGCTGGAATCCTCACGTCCACAATCACGGCACCGAGACGGAGTTCAAGCCTTGGGAAGCCGTCTTGATCGTCAACCCCGGCGCTCAGGTGCTGGCCCCGGCCGACGTTGCCTTCAACTTCCTGGGCAGCCCTGGCGAGCCCGTCTGGATTCTTCCCCAGACGTTTCAGCCGGGGCTCCTGTATCTGGGAGTCGGCGCAGAGGCCATCGAGCCCGGCACGTTCCAGGATGACAAGTTCCGCCTCGAACTGAAGGCGGTAACCGGGCCGGGTGATTTCTCGCTCTATCTTGTCGATGGTTTCGGCAAACCCACCGCCTTCATGAACACCCGCGACGGCATCACCGCCGCAGATCGCTACGACGTCATCGCCGGCAGCCATGTCCACATGAGCTGGGGATTCACTCGCCCGGGAACTTACACGGTGACCATGCAGGCCTCCGGCACCCTTGCCAACGGCACTCCGACGACTCCGGGGCCACGCACCTACACGTTTGTGGTTCTTGAGCCGACGGCACCTACCCTTTCGCTCCGCGCGGTGACCGACGGCCAGTTACAGCTCTCGTTTCCGACCGAGATCCGGGTCAATTACCAGCTCCAACGCCGCGCCCTGCTGGACGGTGGTCCTTGGCTGCCGGTCGGAGAACTCATCGCGGGCACCGGGGAACAAAAGCAACTGACCGTCCCGGCTGCCGACACCACGGGTTTCCTGAGGGTCGTGACGACTCCCTAAGTCCCGGCTCGAACGCGCGGCGGCGGGATCATAGGCCCGCCGCCGCCCAACCGACACCTCCGCTTCCGATACTTCGTTTTACCGATGGCCCTTGCTCGACGTCAAAATTGCGCACCCTACACCGAGCCCTTTCTCAGGTGGCATACCGTTTCCCCGGATCAGCCCCAGTCCGAAGTCCCCACCACGTCGCTCAAACCCTGAACCATGCCCACCTGCGTTTACGAAAGAGTATTGTCCGGGCCTGGCGACCCTTCCCACCGCTTTGAGGTGCGCCAGTCAGCGAAGGACGCGCCGCTTCCAACCCATCCTGAATCTGGCGCACCGGTCCGCCGCATCATTCAATGCGGCTACTTCAATTCCGCAAGTCATCGTGGAGGGCTCTCTCTCCACACGGCGGCGGTGGCAAACAACCAACCGATGCCACGTTTCCCACTCCCGATATGTCCAGCCTGAGGTGCCGCACCCCACTCCCGAACCCCTCTGTCGAAGTGAGCCTTGCGGCCCGGCCGCTGGTTCTTGTTACCGGCATCCTTGGGGCGGGCAAGACGACGTTATTGCGTATGCTGCTTCCGGTGCTTCAAAGACTGGACGTCCCCGCAAGGGTGGTCATCAACGACTATCACAACGCGGCCGTGGACGCGGCGACCCTTGCCCACGTCTCCGAAGAGGTGACGGCTGTTTCGGGTAGTTGTGTGTGTTGTGAATCCCGGGATGAACTTTTCGACGTCCTGGCCCTTCCGCCTCGGCGGCCGGACGAGGTGCTGCTCGTCGAAACCAATGGCACCACGGACACCCTTGAGCTGCTGGAGGCGCTGGCCACCGATTCCCGCACATGCAGCTTCCGACCGCTTCAGGTGGGCCTGGTGGATTGTCAGCGCTGGCAGCTGCCCCACTGGCAGCGGGAGTTGGAAGTGCGCCAAATTCAGACCGCCAGCCATTTGGTGTTCACCCGGGGTAGTCATGTGACCAGGACCCGGGGCGCCGCCGTGAAAGCCTCGGTTCGCTCGGTGAATCGGCGAGCGGTCGTCACCAACCCGGAGCGTTTGGGTCAGCAGTTGCAGCGGCTTGGCGGCCAGCGGCGCTGGTTCATTCCCTCCGCAGTCCGGGTCCGTGGTCTGCCCGGACCTGCTGCCCGATCCTCCGTTCGCGATCATCGGGCGGGAGCGGCCGTTCGTGATCACCGTCGAGGGCATGATCACAGTCATGCGGCGCTCGCTCACGGATTCACCTCAATTGAACTGAACCTTCCCCGCGGAGTTACCGAGCAGCAGGTGCTGGCCTGGCTCGAGGTCCTCCCGGATGAAGTTCTGCGGGTCAAGGGCCTCATCCGTCTCGGCAATGGACCCGAAGGCCTCTGCTCCTTTCAGCGGGTGGGCCGGGTTCTTGACCTCGCACGCTATCCGGACGTCGGCCGCTCTGGTTTGGGTGCCCGGGCCATTCTGATTGGACCCAATCTCGATGCTGCCGCCCTGGTCCGGCTGACCGAACGGGCGCTGAGAAAGATTCCCCTGACCAGAGCCCGCCGCTCCATCGGGCGAAACCCTGAATGAATTCGATTCCCTCATCACTGCGCCCTGCGGAGTTGGCCCGTGAATTGGAAGGCCAGATGCTTCGCTGGGGGCGTGACGTGACATCACCGCATGGCAATTTGCTGGAGCGTCATGGCTTCCTCCGCTTTAGAACGCCGGATCACGATGGCAGCAGCAGCTATCGCCTGTATTGGCGGGACCGTTTGATCGAGCTGCACAGTTCGTGCATCACCTTCTGCGGCGGCGGCCGTCCCGGACTCCGGTATGTCTGGAGCCGCAAACGCGTCTATCTGTGGTTGGACCGTGAACCCTTCGCGCCCGGGAGCGGGTCGGACGCCGCGTTGATCCTTCCCTTTCATCCGGGGGAGTTGGACTCCTTTCGGTTGGCCGCCGTCGAGTTGCGCCAGTGGCTTGAGGCGTATGCGGCCTGGCGAGCCCGGGTTTCCTCGAACCTGGTGATGGAGTCGACGGGTAAGCCATCGGTTTCTCGTTGGTTCGGGAGTTTTCGCCGCTGGTGGAGACCGGCCTTTTAGTGGTGTTCGCTGCTCGCGAATCGAGCCCCGAAATCCCGCGGTCAGCAGACGGTTCCAACAACGCTTCAATCCTCATGAATCTTCTCGGTGCCCAGAGCCCTTTGCCGCGACACTCCTATTACGCACGTCTCAAGCGTTGGACCCGTGAATTCCTCCACCTGGATGAAGACGTCACGCTGACGATCCAGAAACTCCGATTTGCCGAACCGAGGTGCCCCGATCTGGAGACGGTGATCGGCATCTCCCGGGCACCGGGTCAGTGGCGGCGACTGCGCATCGCCCGGCCTGCCGCCGACGTGACCCGGGAGGATCTGCGGACTGCGGCGTCTCATCTCCTTACAGGAAACCCATGAGCAGGGTCTCCGCCTCAACCGTTCGAGGAAGCGGTCCCCATTCGGCCGCCCAACCCGTGTTGGGGGTGCGTCCTGTTCGCCGCTGGGTGTTATGGCTGCACCTTGGTGTTGGGTTGGGCCTCGGCCTGTTGCTGGTTGTTGTAGCGCTGAGCGGGAGTCTCATCGTGTTTCGAGCTGAGATTGAGGACGCCCTCCACGCGTCGATGACTCGCGTCTTTCCAGGCGGCAGCCGGGTGGCGCTCCAGCCGATTCTCGACCGGGCGCAAGCAGCGCATCCAGGGGCGATGTTCCACACCATCAACTTACCCACATCAGCCGGCCAATCGGTTTCGTTCTGGGGTCATGACGGAGAGGGTCGCTCGTTTCATGCCTTTGCGAATCCATACACTGGCGAACTGCTGGGAGCGGACCTTGCAGGCGACAATCCCACGGAGTGGCTCTATCACCTGCACGCGAACCTGCTGGCGGGGGCCGTCGGTGAACAGGTCAATGGCGCGGCTGCTGGCCTGTGGGTGGTGCTGGTGATCACGGGCATCGCTTTGTGGTGGCCCCGAAGAGGGCGTCCCTGGCGGGATGCCTTCGTGGTGCAATGGAGGGCTCAGTGGCGTCGTCGGAACTTCGATCTCCATCGGGTCACCGGCATTGTCGTCGCGGTCCCGTTACTGCTCGTTGCCATCACCGGTGCCTACTTCCCGTTCAATACCCCATTTCGCTGGTTGGCTGAGACGCTAACCGGTACGCGTGCCGCCGAAGCCTCACCCCGATCACGGTCCACCGGACCCGAGGAGAGGCGAGTATCCATCGACGAAGTCCTGGATGTCGCCGTGACCTCCTTTCCGGGCGCGCCACCCAACTGGATTCACCTGCCGGAGAATTCCACCGATGTGTTTTCCGTGCGTTTCCGGCTTCCGGGCGAGTGGAGGCTAGAGGGAATGAACCATGTCCATGTGGACCCATCCACCGGCGCCCTGCTCCGGGTGGACCGACACGCCGAGCGGAGCGCCGCCCAGCGCATGCTTCGTGCGATGTTTCCCCTGCATGTCGGCACGTTTGGTGGACTCACAACACGCGTCATTTGGCTGTTACTGGGGCTCGCTCCGCTGATGCTGCTGGTCACGGGGAGTCTCATGGGGTGGAGGCATGTTGTCTCCCCGCGTCGGCGGCAGGCGATCCACCACTGAACCTCACATGCCCCTTGATGAATAGGAACCGCGCCCCGGTGACAGCAGTGCATACGGAGGAAGCTTTGCGCTTCACCGTCCGCTCGAAGCGGCACCGATCATGGCGCGTCCGACCGGGCGTCATCCGTTTCGCAACCTGCTTGCCGCCGCCAGCGGCCGGGGACTGATGGCACGGATCGCGATCTGGACTTGATTTCATCCGCAGGGTCCGTCCGGACGCTGCAATCACCACAAATCGAAAACAAAGAAAGCACGCATCAAGAGTGAACACCCCCATTGAACCCCCCTCGCCTGCGAGCCGAAAGCAACAGCCAAGCTGTAACCGGCTATTCTACCTGGACTACCGGCATGCTCGAAATATTTTTTTCCGCGCGCGTAAGGATCTGGAACACGCCAAGAAAGATTGCGCCCATGCCATGCATGGATTTCGATTATACTATCCATGACTTCACCCATGCGCTCACGGATTGGGAGAAGGGAGGGCGCCTCCGTCTCGCTGGCCGAGGCAAAGGCGCACGTGGTGGCCGCAGCGAACGCCTAGAACTCGGGCAGCAATGACACGGCCATGAAGCCACCAAGGACTTCCCACTCCCGCCGCCGTTTCCCAGTCGGGATGGGAATCACCCTGCTGCTGCCGCTCGGGGAATCATGTGCGGCGCCGTCCTGTTCGGTGTTGCCACCCGGGCTTCGCCGGCGCATCCGGGTGAAACGGGCGGATTTCGAACGATGGCGAAACATCGTGGCCTACCACAGCGCCACCGTTCAGGGAAACGCGGCGATGTTCGATGCGCACCATCGGAAGGTGCACCGAATGGAGAACGGCCTCGCCTACGATTTCGTGATTGGCAATGGCAGGGGATCGGGTGATGGACGAATCGAGGTGGGACCACGGCGCTCCCTGATTCCAGAGAACGCCCGGATCGACCGACTAAAAACTAGACCCGTCCGGATCTGAATCAGGCCAGATAGCCCGCCG
>CAMATE010000131.1 GCA_945861075.1 Akkermansia muciniphila | reverse complement strand
CGAAGGCGGTCTTGGCCGAGCGAATCGAAACATCGATGTCGCGCATGAGGTTTTGCTCGATGCGCTTGTAACTGAGCAGCAACCGTTCCTGCTCCAGCTTGTTCTGCTTGTGGGTCTCGCGCGCGTTGCGGTTGTTGAGCGGGAAGCTAAGGCGCATCCCTGCGTAGTGGTTGGGCAGCTTGCGATCCTCGATGTCCTGGAGGGACATGCCGAAGGAGGATTCGGCACCGATGACACCGTAACCGCCCAGCAAGTCGAGCTGTGGGAAGAGCTGGTTCTTGGTGAACTTCAGGCGAACCTTCTGCGAATCGAGCAGCAAGCGGGCATCCACGATGTCGGGCGACTGGGTCAAGGCCTTGTGCCAGCTGTCCTTCTTGTCGAAGGCCACCGGTTCGGCGGTGAGCATCAGGGTCGGATTGAGCAACACGTTGTCCCAGCTGCCTAGGTCGTCATTGATGAAATTCCGGAGATTGGTGGAGGCATCGCCCAAGCGCGCCTCGCTTTGCAGCAAGTCGGCCTTGGCCCGGTAGACTTCGGCCTCGGATTGTTTCTCATCGAGCGGAGCCAGAGCACCGACTTCAACCCGCTTCTTCTGCTCGGCCAGACGCCGTTCGGCCGTTTCCACAGCCTTGCGCTGCACCCGCACATTTTCGCGGGCGGCGATGAGGTCGTGGTAAGCCAATGCCACCTGGGCGACCACGGTGATCACCTGCCGACGAGCCCCTTGTTCGGAGCGACCGATACCGATCTTGTTCACCTGCACCATCATGCGGGTGGAATCGATCCAAAAATCACGCAGCAAGGGCTGAGTGAGGTCGAGACTGGCAAAAGGACTGTAGAAGAAGCCGGAATTGATCTCCGGACGAGAGGGGGTGGCAAAGAAGACGTTGTTGTTGCGGGTCATGCCGCTCTGCAGCGAGTAGCGCAAACCGGTCTCCGTGGGGGCCAACCCTTGAAGCCCCGCCGAGTAGGTTTCAGCCCAGGATTCACCGCCGGGCGGGATGAAGTCGCCCGGGTTACCCACGCCTGCGCTAGTCCTGAAATTTTGACGCACCGACATGCCGATGGCGGGATCGTAGCCGGCATAGGCCTGACGGTACTGGCTCAACGACTGCCGGGGGTTGAAGTAGGCAATCCGGATGTCCAGATTCTTCTGCAGGGCCAGCTTCAGGCAGTCGTCGAGCGACACCGCCTTCAGTTCAGAGGCTGCCTGAGCGACGGACGAACCCAGCGCGAGGGCCACCAGAAAGCTGCCGGCGGAGTGGACGGCGCGGGACCAGATCTTCTTCGTTTCCATTGTCGAGGACGGTAGTTGGAGGGCTTTGTCACCCTAGGAATGCGCTAAAAGACGCGTCGGACGGACTTTTCTTCAGCGTATTGAAGTTTCAAGTTACCCCTGCAGTGACCCGCAAGGCCAGTCCAAGGTTTCAAGGATTACGTACCAACGCTGTGCCAAAGTAGTTCCCGGATTCCGACGGGACTCAACGGCACCCGGCCCGGGTTGGCCGCGTCAGGCTCTTGCCGCTGGAGTCCATCCTCCCCCAGACTCGTTCCAGACATGAAGCGCGTCGTCCTGCTTGGCTGCACCGGTTCGATTGGCACCAGCACCCTGAAAGTGGTGGAAGACCAACCCGACCGCCTCCAATTGGTGGGGCTGGCCGCCGGCGGCAATGCCGACCTGCTCATCGAACAGTGCCGCAAGCATCGGCCTCGACTGGCCTCGATCCACGACGCCAGCAAGGCCGAGGGAGTCCGGACGGCGCTGGGGAAGACCACCGAAGTGCTCGCGGGGCCGGAAGCCCTGATTCGATTGGCTACGCTGCCTGAGGCGGACATTGTTCTCATTGCCATCGTGGGCACGGCCGGTCTGGAACCCGCCTTGGCCGCCATCCGGGCGGGCAAGGACATCGCCGTGGCCTCCAAGGAAATCCTGGTGATGGCCGGCGAAACGGTCATGCGCGAGGCCAAGGCCCACGGGGTTCAGGTCTTGGCGGTGGACAGCGAGCATTCGGCCATCTTCCAGTGCTTGGACGGCAAACCGGCCTCTTCGGTGCGCAACTTATGGCTCACCGCCTCGGGGGGCCCCTTCCGCGATGCGGCCAAGTGGCCCCAAGCGGCTCTGGAGGCCGTCACCGTCGAGCAAGCCCTCAAGCACCCCTCCTGGGTCATGGGCCGCAAAATCACCATCGATTCGGCCACCCTCTTCAACAAGGGGCTCGAAATGATCGAGGCGCGCTGGCTCTTCGACATCGAAATGCCGCGAGTTCAGGTGGTCGTACACCCGCAAAGCGTGGTGCATTCCATGGTGGAGTACGTCGACGGTTCCATCATCGCCCAGTTGTCCACGCCGGACATGTGCCTGCCCATCCAATACGCGCTGCTCTACCCGGAACGCCTCCGCAGCGACCGCGTCCAGACGAACTTCGCCAAGATCGGCCAACTCACTTTCGAAGAACCGGATACGAATCGATTCCCAGCCCTGGGATTGGCCCGACGCGCCGGTGAAATCGGCGGCACACTACCGGCAGTCCTCAATGCAGCCAACGAGGTGGCGGTGGAACGCTTCTGCGCCCGCCAACTCGGCTTCACCGGAATCGCCCAACTGGTCACGCGCGTGATGGACGCACACCGGGTCGTCGAGCAACCCAGTCTGGAACAAATCCTCGAAGCCGACCGCTGGGCCCGCGCCGAAGCAGAATCGCTGAAGTAGGCCCGGTGGAGACCCGGTTGAGACCCGTGTCCCGCGGTCGGCCCGGTGCAGCGCCGGCCGAGCGAAATTAGTTTTCGTCGGCGATGGGCGGTTTTCCAGGAGGCAATGGCAGCCCCCGCAAGAACGCCGACAATGCGGGAATCTTGTCGGTGTTGATCAAATCCACGCCCGCGTCGCGACACACCTTCCACGCTTCAGGACGATCGGGTAGGGCCCAGAAGCGGATCTTCCGTCCTTGCGCATGGGCCAGACTCACCAACCCCTTCAATCGGGCCTTGTCAGGCGCCGACATCTCGCCGTCGCCGTCCCATCGGAAGAGGGTTCGCCAACTTTCGCTGACCAACGGAACCAAGGCAGCAGGAGGCGTCGATGAACCAGCGACACCGGCCGGCGCGGCGTTGGTGAGATCACTCATGCGGCCGTCGAGTGCGCACCAGCGGTCGCGGTCTGCGCGGGCCAGGTCCCAGGCACGATCGCCGCTGAGCACCACCGTGACGGCACCCGTCACCACGCCTGTATCGCGGAAGCGAGTGAGCATGGGCGCATACGGCGCCAACTCCGTCTTGAGGCGCTGATAAACTTCAGCCCCCTGCCCTTTCACATCCACCAGCAGCATCAGACGGGCTTGGGGATCGGCGAAGATCCCGACCCGATTGCGGACGCGCTCGGCCAACGGTTCCAAATACAGGGACTTCAGCGTGCGCTCGGGCTTCAGGTCCTTGCGGTCATGGGCCACCCACAACTGGCCTTCCACCAAATACACGTCGGCCTCGACGCTGCAGAATCCATGATCGAGAGCCTCCAGCAGCGGCCGCTTCTGCTCGTAATCGTTGTGGGAATGAGCCTGAACCAGAGGCCGAACCTCCGCCGCCAATGAATGGGCGGCGAACAGCAGACCCACAATTCCGCACACAAGGACCGAGAACTTCATCCCAAGACCGTGCCCCAAGGATCTCGCGGAGCACAATCCACGAACAGGTGACATCGGCCGCGGGCGCCGTCGCCGGCTCACTTGCCCGGTCGCTTGGCCGGGGTGACCCATCCCTTGTGCCAATCCAAACTCCACAGGCGCTCGAGCCGGACCAATTCGGCGTGTCCATCAACAAAGCCCGCATTGATAGCGCCCGGTAATGTATCCTTCGGATTGAAGATCTGATTCCGTCCCCAGGTGGCGCTGCCGTGGCGCGGGAGCGTCAGACGCACCATGGCCCCGGCGAAGTCGTCGCCCGTGAAGAGATTTCGCGCCGGCGGGTCGTTGGGTTGGGGCCAGGTGTCGATCCAATTGCTGTCGGCGATCACCGGCGTGTTGGAAGGCGTCGGGCAATCCGACTCATTGCGGTACTTCTTCACCCGCTGATCCGACGTGCTGAAATACGGATCATCATCACCATAGAACCACCCGTTGAAGGTGTAGCTGGCCTCGTAGTCGATGCCCTTGGATCCGGTCCACAACCAGGTCTGGTTCAAGGAACCGCTGTTGGGATGCCGACGCTTGGACTTGACGGCCGCCGACGGGGCCGACGGACAAATGCGAGCCGCATTGATACCGCCATAGTTGGTAGCCAGCACCGTCACCCACAACGCATTGTCCATGTTGGCGGTCGCAGCCCCATTGTAGGGCACCGGTTTGCCATGATCGGAGAGGTACATGAACGTCGACAAGGTCATCGACTTGGCGTTGTTGATGCACTTGATCGAACTGGCCTTGGCCTTCGCCTTGGCCAGAGCAGGCAGAAGCATCCCCGCCAGAATGGCGATGATGGCGATGACCACCAGCAATTCGATCAGGGTGAAGCCCCGGCGGATCCGGGAAGGGTGGAGTCCGAGTGTCATGGCAAAATCAGGATTTTCAAATATCCGGCTACGCAATCCCCGCGGGGTCAAGGGTGGAGTTGCCCATCGGCCGGCCCATCCTATCGCAGCGTCCCGAATTCCACGCCCACCAACGACTCGGCTGCCAAGGTGCCCAGTTGGCGACGGAGGGGCAGGATGTTGCCTTCTTCGGTGGGGTGATTGCGGTTGCTCAGGAAGATCACCCAAGTATGGCTGCCAGGATCTTGCCACATCGAGGTGCCGGTCCAACCGGAATGCCCGAACGAGCCCACCGGAAAAAGCGATCCGCGCGGCCCGGCATAAGGCGAATCGATGTCCCAGCCCAGACCTCGTTTCGGAAGATTTGGCGGTGTCTGCACCGAGATCATGCGGGCCACCGTTTCCGGACGCATCACCCGCACACCCTCGAGGATGCCGCCGGCATCCATCATGCGACAGAAACGGGCCACGTCGGAGGCGGTCGTGAACAAGCCCGCGTGCCCAGCAACGCCGCCCATTTTGCGGGCGGTCGGATCGTGCACCTCGCCGCGGAAACAGGTGCCGTCAGCGCGACGTTCGGTCGGGGCGATGCGGTCGACAGGCACCCCATGCAGCACGGGACGGTAAGACGTGTCCCGCATCTTCAGCGGTCGATACAAGTGGGCCTCGCAAAAAGCGTCCAAGGTCTGGCCCGAGACCTTCTCCACAAGTTTGCCCAGCAAGATGAAATTGATGTCGGAGTAGACGAACCGGGTGTCCGGCGGATGCGTCGGCTTCTCATCGCAGGCCAGTTCCAGGGCCTTGTCGGAACCGCTCCAAGCGCCGCCACCCAAACCGGGTCGCAATCCAGAAGCGTGCGTCAGGACTTGCCGCACCGTAATGGCTTCTTTGCCGTGGGCTGCGAAGGCCGGGAGGTAATGAGCCAGAGGCTTCTCCGGATCGACCAACCCCTTCTCGATCAATAAGGCCACCGCCGGCGCCGTGGCCAACACCTTGGTGAGCGAAGCCGCGTCATAAATTGTGCCCAAGCGGGCCGGCTCCGGTGATGGATCCACCGAGCGTTGCCCATAAGCCTTGGAATACACCACCCCATTGCGCTCCAACCAAAAAACTCCGCCCGGGCAGCGGTTGGAGGCGATGGACTGCAAGATGGCTCCATCGATGGCCGCGAGCTTCTCGGAGCGAAAGACCTCGGTCAGCGCCGCGGGTTTCGACCGAGGCGAACGACATCCCAGCGTGACCCACACCAGCAGCAGCACACCCAGACGGGCGGCCTTCCCGAGACGTTGGATACCCGATGCAGGAGTGGTCCGAGGCGTGGTCATGAGATCAGTGATTCAAAGTGGGTTCCGCTGATTGAACCGGACGTGTCGGGAACCACCGGTCGAGCAACACGTAGACGACCGGGATCACGTAAAGCGTGAGGAAGGTGCTCGTGAGCATGCCCCCGACCACCGCGACTCCCATGGGGCGACGGCTTTCTGCACCCGCACCAAAACCAATGGCGATGGGCATGATGCCCGCCACCGTAGAAAAGGCCGTCATGAGGATGGGCCGGAGCCGAACCTTGCCGGCTTCCATCATGGCCGTCACCGGGTCGATGCCCTGTTGGGCGCGCTGGTTGGCGTATTCCACCAACAAGATGGAATTCTTGGTCACCAAACCGATGAGGAGCACCAATCCAATCTGACTAAACAAATTGATGTTCATGGACGGGATCACCGGAATGACACCGACCTGACCCAGGAAGGCCAGCAACCAGAGCAAACCGAACGCTCCGACCGCCGCCAACGGCAACGCCAGCATGACGGTGAACGGATGGATGAGGCTCTCGAACTGCGCAGCGAGGGTCATGTAGACGATGATCGCGGCCAGACCGAGCACGAACCAAATCTCACCGGTGCTGTCCGCCAGGTTCTTGGCCTCGCCTTCCCATGCATGAAGGGTGCCCGCCGGCAAATCCTTCAGGAGCGGTTGGACTTGCTCCACCACGACACCGATGGGAACCCCTCCCGGAGAAGCCGTGATGCTGGCGCTGCGGAGTCGGCCGTAGTGGCTGATGGAATTGGGAGCTGCGCCGGAAGTCCGGGTCACCAGGGCGTTGAGCTGAATGAGTTCCCCGCGCTGATTGCGGACATAACCGGTGTCCAACTCCTGCGGTGTGAGTCGGGAGGCCCGCTCCAACTGGGCGATGACTTCGTACTCCTTGCCATCGACCTTCAAACGACTGAGATCCAGGCCACCGAACAAGATTTGAAGCGTCCGGGAAATGTCTTCGATGCTCACCCCCAACGCCGCCGCCCGACTGCGGTCCACCGAGATGCGCAACTCCGGTTTATCCACTTCGTAGCTCACCCGGATGTTTTTGAGCAGGGGTTGACCAGCGGCATTGGTCAATCCACCGATGCGCGCCGACAAGGCCTGCACCGTCTGGTTGAGCATGTCGAGATCCTGGTTCTGGACCACCAGTTCGAAGGGCGAACTGTTGAAGCTGACCTCGATGGCCTTGGGCAAGTT
The DNA here is from genome assembly GCA_945861075.1 of Akkermansia muciniphila. Lineage (GTDB taxonomy): Bacteria > Verrucomicrobiota > Verrucomicrobiia > Limisphaerales > UBA9464 > SXXZ01. The sequence goes on along the minus strand of CAMATE010000131.1, from coordinate 2,326 downwards.
GGCGATGGCGAAGCCGCCTTCGACCTCCGAGAAGAAGCGCTGCGCCATGCCGCCGGGTCCGTTGACGATTTCCTGGGTGGAGCGCTTTCGCAGCGAGCGATCTTGGAAGCTCACGAACACGATACCGAAGGAGGCCTGACCCGGACCACTGAAGCCAGGGGCCACGATGGCGCCATAGCTGGCCACCTCCGGGTAGCTGGCTACGATGGCCTCGGCCTTACGGAGTTGACGGTCGGTGAACTCACTCGTGGAACCGTTTGGAGTGAGCACGATCGCAAACATCCGGCTCTTGTCCTCCTGCGGCAGGAAGTCTTTATCCAAGCCCTGATAAGCCAAGATCATCAAAGCCACGGTTCCCAAGGTCACCAGCACCGACAAAAAGCGGTGGCGCAAGGCCCAACGCAGAGAACTCAGGTAGCTGCGGGTGACAGCATCGAGGACCGCTTCGAACACCGCGAACAACCCGGTGGCCTTCTTGCCATGGATGGGCTTGAGCACCCGGGCGGCGATGGCCGGCGACAAGGTGAGCGCGACGAAGGCCGAGATGATGACCGAAACCGAGACGGCCACAGCGAACTCCACGAAGAGGCGGCCCGTGGTGCTCTTCTGGAAGGCTAGCGGCGTGAAGACCGCCACCAGCGACAAGGTGATGGCAATGACGGCGAAGCTGATCTCCTCCATGGCCTTGAAGGCCGCCGCCATGGGCTTCATGCCCTCTTCGATGTGCCGGTAAATGGCCTCCAGCACCACGATGGCGTCGTCCACCACGATGCCGATGACCAGCACCAGCGCGAGCATGGTGAGGATGTTCACCGAGTAGCCCATGAGGTGGAGCACGGCGAAGGTGCCGATGATGGACACCGGGATGGCCACGGTGGGGATGACCGTCGCCCGCAAATCGCGGAGGAAGACAAAGATGATGAGCACCACCAGACCGAAGGCGATGGCCAGCGTGTCCCAGACCTCACTGATGGCCTTCTCGACATAAATACTGGAGTCGTAGTTGACCCACATCTTCACGCCTTCTGGCAAGGTGGGTTCGATGGCCTTCATTTCCGCGCGAATGGATTGGGCCACGTTCACCGTGTTGGCCTTGGCCTGCTTGACGATGCCCAGGAAAATGCAGGGCTTGCCCGAGGCCCGGGCGATGGTGCGGTAGTCCGAGACGCCGTCCTCGGCACGCCCCACATCCTTGAGCCGGACCAGGTTGGCCCCTTCCGCGCGGAGCACCAGGTTGTTGAATTCCTCGGCCGACTTCATCTCGCCGCGGGTCTGAATGGTCATCTCGCGGTCAAGGTTCTCGACGCGCCCGCTGGGCAATTCGATATTCTGCTGCCGGAGCGCCTGCTGGACATCCAGGACCGTCACGCGCCGGGCGGCCATGCGCGCCGAATCGAGCCACAGGCGCATCGCATAGCGTTTCTCGCCTCCGATGGTGATCGATGAAACGCCGGTGACCCCTTGGAAGCGCGGCTTGATTTGCTTCTCCGCGAGCGTGGTCATCTCCAGCGGGGAATAGCGCTCACTGTTCAGGGCGATCCAGAGGATGGGCTGCGCATCGGAATCCTGCTTGGAGACAATGGGCTCGCGGATATCCCGGGGCAGCGCACCGCGCACGCGCGAAACCCGGTCGCGGACATCCTGGGCTGAAGAGTCGATGTCCCGGGAAAGATCGAACTCCACCGAGATGTTGCTCACCCCCTCGCGGCTTTCGCTGCGCAAGGTCTTGATGCCTTCGATGTTGTTGATGGCCTCTTCAAGCCGCTCGGTCACCTCCGTCTCAACGACCTGGGCATTGGCCCCGGGGAAGACCGTCGTCACCGAGACAATCGGCGGATCGATGTCTGGCAACTCACGGACGGGCAGGCGGGACAGCCCGATCAACCCGAAGAGCACCAGCACCAAATTCATCATCCAGGCCAGGATGGGACGCTGGATGGAAATGCGCGGCAGGATCATTGAAGACCCAAGTGAGCCGGTTCGCGCCCAGAAACTCAACGGCGAGATGAACTCAAAAGGGGACGCCCCCGCCTATTTACACAAAAGGGGACAATACCACAGATCACCTGCGGCAAACTTTCTGAGGCTGGCGCCCGGGGTTGGTGCCTGGGGGAGAGCTCCGCGGGATCGGTCCTGCGCGCGCAGGGAAGCTCGGGCCCGATCCCGCTGCCGCCCGATGCGGGGCGGAGCTTGCAGAACGCCCAATCGAAACGGCTATTTCCAGACGCGACGGAGCAGAGCCAAGAAATTGCCGTGGAAAATGGCGGCGATGTCAGCCTTCGAATAACCACGACGCGCCAAGATGGGCCCCAGCTTCTGGATATCG